>CAZNIX010000146.1:0-10266 GCA_964573125.1 uncultured Thermoanaerobaculia bacterium | reverse complement strand
GGCCGCGTACGGCCCCCGTCGCGCTGCTCGCGCTCGCCGTTCCGGCGGCGGCCGCACCGGCGCCGGCGCCCGGCGCGGGCGGCGCGGCGATCCGCTTCGAGGAAATCGCCGAGGCGACCGGCGCGCGCTTCGTCCATCACACCCGCACGTTCTCCGGCGACTACGCCGACGTGCTCGGCATGTTCACCGCCGGCGGCGCCGCGGTCGCGGTCGGCGACTACGACGGCGACGGCGACGACGACCTGTTCGTCACCGACTCCGGCCTCGGCCGCCCGAACAAGCTGCTGCGCAACGAGCTGGTCGAGACCGGGTCGCTCGCGTTCACCGACGTGACCGAGGAGGCCGGCGTCGGCGGCGGCAACGACGAGCGCTCGATCGTCTCCGACGCGCTCTGGTTCGACGCCGACGGCGATGGCCGCGAGGACCTCCTGGTCGCCCGCTTCGGCACTCCGATCCTCTACCGCAACACGGGCGGCGGCCGTTTCGAGGACGTCTCGGCAGCGAGCGGCCTCACGAAGTTCGGCAACACGATCGCCGCGATCGCGTTCGACGCCGACGCCGATGGCCGCCTCGACCTCCTGCTCGGCAACTACTTCCAGCCGGTCGACCTGCTCGCGCTGCCCGACCGCCGGGTGCTGCCCAACGACCTCGACAAGGCGGTCAACGGCGGCGGCGTCTCCTTCTGGCTCAACCAGACGCCTCCCGGCTCGGCGGCGATCCGCTTCGTCGAGGCGACCGCGGAGGCCGGCTTCGCCCACCACACCGGCTGGACGCTCGACCTCGGCCATGCCGACCTCGACGGCGACGGCGACCAGGACGTCTACCTCGCCGGCGACTACGGCACCGACCGGCTGTTCGTCAACCGCGGCGACGGCACGTTCGAGGACGCGACCGAGACCGCGATCGGCTTCGACACCAAGAAGGGGATGAACGTCGACGTCGGCGACTTCGACCGCGACGGCCGGCTCGACGTCTATGTCACGAACATCACCGACGAATACATGCGCGAGTGCAACATGCTGTGGCACAACAACGGGGACGGGACCTTCACCGACCTCGCGCAGGAGACCGGCACCTGCAACACGCTCTGGGGCTGGGCGGCGAAGTTCGGCGATTTCGACCACGACGGCTGGCCGGACCTGTTCGTGGTCAACGGCCTGCGCTCGGCCGGGCCGGAGAACTACATCCCGATGCTGGTCGAGATGATCATCCGGCCGGGCGTCGACTTCACCGACCTCGCGAGCTGGCCGCCGATCGGCGGGATGTCGTGGAGCGGCTTCCAGAAGACCAAGCTGTTCCAGAACCACGGGGGCCAGGCGTTCCAGGAGATCGCCGGCGCGGCCGGCGTCGACGACGACGGCGACGGCCGCGGCCTCGGGATGGCCGATTTCGACGGCGACGGCCGGCTCGACCTCTACGTCAGCAACGCCGACCAGCCGTCGCTCCTCTACCGCAACGTGACCGCGGGCGCCGGCCACTGGCTCCAGGCGCGGCTGGTCGGCACGCGCTCGAACCGCGACGCGATCGGCGCCCGGCTGACCATCGAGGCCGGCGGCGCGACCCTGATCCGCGAGGTCGACTGCGGCAACGGCTACGCCAGCCAGTCGAGCAAGCGCCTCCACTTCGGGCTCGGCGCCGCGGAGCGGATCGACGCGGCGACGGTGCGCTGGCCGAGCGGGCTGGTCGAGCGCTTCGAGCTGGCGCTCGACCGCATCGTCACGCTGCGCGAGGGGGAGGGGCGGCCGGCGCAGGCGGCGGGGGAGCCGGCGCCGGCTCCGGCGGCGCGCCCGGGCGCTGGGCCGGAGGGCGCCGGGGAGCTGAGCGCCGGCCGGGGGAACCCGGACGCGGCGGAGGGCCTCGGGGAAACCGCCGCCGCTGAGGAGCGCCTCTGGCACCACCGCAACCTCGGCAAGGCGTTCTACGAGAACCCGACCACCCAGTACCAGGCGGTCGAGGAGTTCGCCGCGGCGCTGGCGCTGGCCCCCGGGTCGGCGCGCGAGCGGCTCAACTACGGGCTCGCACTGCTGCGTGCGGGCCGGACCGCCGAGGGCGTCGCCGAGCTGGAGAAGGTCCAGGCGCAGGAGCCCTCGCTCCCGCACACCTGGTTCAACCTCGGCGTCGCCTACAAGCGCGACGCCCGCTACGCCGACGCGATCGCGCAGTTCGAGCGCATGGTCGCGCTGGTCCCCGACGAGCCGATCGCGCACTTCAACCTCGGCGTTCTGTACAAGCTCGAGGGGGACGCCGGGCGCGCGCTCCGCCACTTCGAGGCCGCGGCGCGCTTCGGCCCGGAGCTTGCCGGGCCGCGCTTCCAGCTCTACAACGCCTACCGCGACGCCGGCCGCGGCGCCGACGCCGAACGCGAGCTGGCGACGTTCCGCGCGATCAAGAAGAGCCAGGAGGGCGCGGCGGTCCCCGAGGACCTCGAGTGGAGCCGCTTCGCGGAGATCTACGATCCGATCGAGCCGCCGCCGGCGCCGGCCGCGCTCCCGGCGCCGGCGTGGCGCGCGCGCGAGATCGCCCGCGGGCTCGACGCCGGCTCGGCGGGGCTCGCCGCGCTCGACGCCGACGGCGACGGCGGCGCCGACCTGCTCGCCTGGTCGGCCGCGGGGGTCGTGCTCTACGCCGGCGGTGCGGCGGCGGTCGAGGGGAGCGGCCTCGCGGCGATCGGCGGCGTGCGCCACGCCGCCGCCGGCGATTTCGACGACGACGGCCTGGCCGATCTGGCGCTCGTCACCGCCGCGGGGCCCGCCCTCTACCGCAACCTCGGCGGCCGTTTCGAGCGCTTCGCGGCGGCGTTGCCCGCCGGCGACTACCGCGCCGCCGCCTGGCTCGACTACGACCACGACTACGACCTCGACCTCTTCCTGCTCGGGCTCGCGTCGGCGCTGGTGAGAAACCCCGGCGGCGGCTCGCTCGACGGGTGGACCGAGCGCACGGCGGACTTCCCGTTCGTCGAGGGCGAGGCGATCGCCGCGGCGAGCCTGCACACGGTCGCCGACACCCAGGGGCTCGACCTCGCCGTCGCCTACGTGGGCCGTGCGGGCGTGCTCTACCGCGACCGCCTCGGTGGGAAGTTCGAGGCCGAGGCGCTCGACGCGATCCCGGCGGGGGAGTCGCGGCTCGGCGCCGGCGACTTCGACGGCGACGGCTGGATCGACCTCGCGGCCGGCGGCACGCTGCTGGTCAATCCCGGCGAGTCGCCCGGCCGGGACGAGCGCGGCTGGCGAGCGCGGCCGTCGCCGGCGCTGGCCCCGTTCGCGCTGGTCGACCCGGGCAACGCCGGTCATCCCCGTCCGATCACGCCGCCCGGGGGGCTCTCGGCCGCCGCGATCGCAGCCGCCGAATACGACTTCCGGCGTAATCATGTCCGACACCTACAACGGGTCTCGACCGCCGCGCTCGCCGCCGCCGACTTCGACCGCGACGGCCGCGCCGACCTCGCGGCGGTCGGAAGCGACGGCGTCCTCCGCCTCCACCTCGACGCCGCCGAGACCGCGAACCGCGCGCTGACCGTCCGCCTGACCGGGGTCAAGAACCGGAAGATCCCGACCGGCGCCGAGGTCGAGGTCAAGGCCGGGAGCCTCTACCAGAAGCGGACCTACGAGGGCGTGCCGCTGGTCTTCGGCCTCGGGACGCGCGAGGCGGTCGACGCCGTGCGTGTGACCTGGCCCAACGGCCTGGTCCAGAACGAGGCGCGGCAAACGCCTGGGGAGCTGGCGATCGAGGAGGCGCCGCGCCTCTCCGGCTCGTGCCCGATGATCTTCGCCTGGAACGGCGCGCGCTTCGAGTTCGTCACCGACGTGCTCGGCGTCGCGCCGCTCGGGGCGAGCGCGGGCGACGGCGAGTACTTCCCGGTCGACCACGACGAGGTGATCCAGATCCCGCGCGGCGCGCTGGTCGAAGAGGGCGGCCGCTACGAGCTGCGGATCACCGAGGAGCTGCGCGAAGTGGCGTTCCTCGACCTCGTGCGCCTGGTCGCGGTCGACCACCCGCCCGAGATCGAGGTCTTCGTCAACGACCAGTTCCGGGCGCCGCCGTTCCCCGCGCACCGGCTGCACGCGACCGCCCGGCGGATCGCGCCGGTCGCGGCGCGCGACGAGCGGGGGCGCGACGTGCTCGCCCGCGTCCGCGCGCGCGACCGGACCTACCCGGACGGCTTCGCGCGCGACGCCGCAGGCATGGCGGCGCGCCACCACCTCGACCTCGACTTCGGCCCCGCCGTTGCCGCGGACGCCGGTGGCCGCACGCTCCTCGTGCTCGACGGCTGGGTCGACTGGGCCGACGGCTCGACCTTCCTCGCCGCCGCCCAGCGCCCCGGCGGAGGGCTCGAGATGCCGCGGCTCTCGGTCAAGGACGAGGCCGGCCTCTGGGTGACCGCGATCGCCGAGATGGGCATCCCGGCGGGCAAGCCGAAGACGATCGTCGTCGATCTCACCGGCGCCTGGCGCTCCGCCGCGCGCGAGGTGCGCATCGAGAGCAACCTGTGCGTCTACTGGGACGAGGTCTTCCTCGCGGTCGAGGCGGACGCGCCGCCGCTCGCGCGCACCACGCTCGCCCCGGCGGCCGCCGCGCTCTCCTTCCGCGGCTTCTCGCGGCCGGTGATCCACCCCGAGCGCAAGCAGCCCGAGAGCTTCGACTACCACACCTGGATGCCGGTCTCGATGTGGAACCCGACCCCCGGCCTCTACACCCGCTACGGCGACGTCCGGCCGCTGCTCGCCGCGGTCGACGACCGCTTCGTCATCATGGGCTCGGGCGACGAGCTGCGCCTCGCGTTCGACGCCGCGGCGCTGCCGCCGCTGCCCGCCGGCTGGGTGCGCGACTTCCTGGTCGAGGTCGACGGCTGGGCCAAGGACGGTGACGCCAACACCGCGTTCTCGCAGAGCGTCGAGCCGCTGCCGTTCCACGCCATGAGCCGCTACCCCTATCCGCCCGACGAGGTGTTCCCCGACGACCCCGAGCAACGCCGCTGGCGCGCGACCTGGAACACCCGGCCGGCGCTCGTCCTGCTGCGGCCGCTGCGGCCGGAGGAGACGCCCGGCGTGGCGGCGGAGACGCCGGCGGAGTGAGGGGCCGGGCGATTTGCCGGCGCGTGGCCGGCAGGTGGGACGGAGGACGGGGCGAGTCGCTGCGGGCGGTCACCGGCGCCGGCGCGCTCGCCCTCGGCCTCGGCCTGACGCTGGCGCTCGCGGCCGCCGAGCCGGGCGAGCCCGGGACAAAGGCGCAAGGGCCCGCTGTGCGATCGGGGAAGCCCGGCGCCGCCGGTCCGCCTCCCGCCGCCCTCGACGGCGACCCGCCGGCGCCCGCCGCCCCTGCGGCCCCGCCAGCCATCCGCTTCACCGACGTCACCGCCGCCGCCGGCATTCGCTTCACGCACGAGAACGGCGCCGCGGGCGCGAAGTACCTGCCCGAGACCATGGGCGCGGGGGCCGCGTTCTTCGACGCCGACGGCGACGGCTGGCTGGACCTGCTGCTGGTCAACGGCCGGAGCTGGAAGCCCGGCGGCGAGGAGACGACTCCCGCCCTCTACCGCAACCGCGGCGACGGCACGTTCGCGGACGCCACCCGCGGCAGCGGCCTCGACATCGAGATGTACGGCCTCGGCGTCGCGGTCGCCGACTACGACGCCGACGGCCGGCCGGACGTCTACATCACCGCGCTCGAGGGCGACCGCTTGTTCCGCAACCTCGGCGGCGGGAAGTTCCGCGACGTCACCGCCGCCGCCGGCATCGCCAACGCGAGCTTCGGCACCAGCGCCGCCTGGCTCGACTACGACGAGGACGGCCGCGCCGACCTCTTCGTCGCCAACTACGTCGAGTGGAGCGCCGCGGGCGACCACCGCTGCTCGCTCGACGGAGAGACCAAGTCGTACTGCACGCCCGAGGTCTACCCGGGCGTCCCCTCGAAGCTCTACCGCAACCTCGGCGGCGGCAGGTTCGCGGACGTCAGCGCGCGCGCCGGGATCGCCGACCCGTCGAGCAAGGCGCTCGGCATCGCGGTGCTCGATTTCGACGGCGACGGCCGGCCCGATCTCTTCGTCGCCAACGACACCCGCCCCAACCAGCTCTACCGCAACCGCGGCGACGGCACGTTCGCCGACGTCGCGCTCGAGGCCGGGGTCGCCTACTCCGACGACGGCGTCGCCCGCGGCGCGATGGGCGTCGACGCCGGCGACCTCGACCGCTCGGGCCGCCCGGACGTGGTCGTCGGCAACTTCGCGAACGAGACGGTCGGCCTCTACCACAACCTCGGCGGCGGGCGGTTCGCCGATCGGGCGGCGACCTCGCCGGTCGGCCGGGCAAGCTTGCGCGCCCTCACCTTCGGGGTCCTCCTGTTCGACTACGACCTCGACGGCTGGCTCGACCTGCTGCTCGCCAACGGCCACATCGACGAGGGGATCGAGCGCGTCCAGCCGGCGATCCGCTTCCGCCAGCCGCCGCAGCTCTTCCGCAACCTGGGCGGCGGCCGCCTCGAGGAGGCCGGGGCCGCGCTCGGCCCCGACTTCCACCGCCCGCTGGTCGCCCGCGGCGCCGCCTACGGCGACTACGACCGCGACGGCGACCTCGACCTGGTCCTGACCGAGAACGGCGGTCCGGCCCACCTCTTCCGCAACGACGGCGGCAACCGCAACCGCTGGCTGCGCGTCAAGACCGTCGGCACGCGCTCGAACCGCGACGGCCTCGGCGCGGTGGTGCGGGTCGAGAGCGCCTCGGGCCGCCAGTGGGCGACGGTCAAGACCGGCTCCTCCTACTGCTCGCAGAGCGAGACCACGCTCACCTTCGGCCTCGGCCGCGATCCCGTGGTCGAGGCGCTCGAGATCGAATGGCCGAGCGGCGAGCGCCAGCGCTTCACCGATCTGGCGCCCGACCGGGAGCTGACGGTGGTCGAGGGCCGGGGGATCGCCGGCGGCGCGAGCTCCGCCGGCTCCCGGCGGTAGTCCGGAAACCTTCCTGCGCTGCGTCGGGCGCGGGTCGCTCCCGGCGGATGTGTCATCTCGCAGTCATCTCTGAGCTATTAGGGTGAGGTTTTTTCATCGTTCGCGGATCCGGTCGAGATCCTCGTAAGCCATTGAGAACAATATGGCTGAGATGGTCGCCCGGCGGTTCCGGTCGGGGCCTCGCCGTTGTCGAATCGATCAGGAACGACGAACGAGGTCCAGTCATCGCGCCGTCACCTCGGATGATGTTCAATCGGCCGCAGGAGCCACGGACGAAGACAGCCTCTCAACGAAAAGGAGCACGACCATGAACAGCCTCAAGATCATCGGCGTCGGGATTCTGGTCCTTCTGATCGCGACGACCGCCGGCGCGGCCGGGCCGGGTACCAAGGGCGACTACAAGCAGACCGTCAAGCTGCGGACGAGCGACTACGGCCTCGAAGTCAAGGCCTTCGGCTACTGCAGCGTCGAGCGCGCCAACGGCGTCGAGATGTTCGGCCTCCGGGTGTTCGCGGATCTCCCGGACGGCGCCAACCTGATCGTCGAGGTGGGCACCCGCAAGGGAGTCTTCGAGGTGGGGACGATCCAGATGTTTCTCGGCTCGGGGGCGCTGATCCTCTACAGCTCCATGCTGCCGTCGCCGGCCTTCCCGCTGGAGGACGTGATGACGGTCAGCGTGCACGACACCACGGACAAGCTGCTCACCTACACCTGGGCGACGCCGGCCTCGACCCTCCGCTGAGCGGCGCCGTCAGGACGGCGCCCAGACCGCGCCTCGCCGATCGTCGATCCCGCGGCCGGCGCGCTCCGAAGGCGGCACCCGCAGGGCCCCGAGGCCTGCGCCGGTGCCGCCTTCGGCGTCGTGGGCGCCCGGCGCCGTCGCGCCCATTTCTACCGACCGGAGACCCGCGCCACCGCCCGGTCGCGATCGCGGGCGAGGGCGGCGGTGATCTCGACCGGGTAGGGAGGGTCGGCGGGAGCGAGAGCGCGCAGCCGTTGCGGCAGGCGGGCGATCTCGGCGCGCGCCCGCTCGCGCGCCCGGTCGAGGCTGACCCGGCCGGCTTCCAGCCGGCGGCCGCCCGCCATCACCGGCTCGAGCAGCGGCCGGCCCGGTTGGCGCTCGTCGTGGCGGGCGACCACGTCGCCGGCGGCGATGCCGTCGCGCTCGAGCCGGAAGACCTGCTTGCGGCCGGGGAGGATCGCCTTGCCGGGGGAGGTCTTGAGCCGGCCGACGCCGGCGTAGGAGGTCAGCTTGTAGGCGATGTCGAGCGCCGGGGCGTCGGCGGACACGCCCATGCCGGTGCCGACGCCGAAGCCGTCGATCGGCGCGCCGCGCGCGACCAGCGCGGCGATCTCGTCTTCGTCGAGGCCGCCGCTGGCGAAGATCTCGACCCGCTCGAGGCCGGCCGCGTCGAGGATCTCGCGGGCGCCGAACGCGAGCGCCGCGAGGTCGCCGGAGTCGAGGCGGACGCCGCGCACGCGAAACTCCTGGCCCAGCTCCGCGGCCAGCCGCACCACCTTGCGCACCCCTTCGAGGGTGTCGTAGGTGTCGACGAGGAGGATGGTCTCGGGATAGCTGCGGGCGAACGCGCGGAAGGCCGCGAGCTCGTCGTCGAAGGCCTGGACGAAGCTGTGCGCCATGGTGCCGGCGATCGGCACCCCGTAGGCCCAGCCGGCGAAGACGTTGCTGGTCGCGTCGACCCCCGCGACGTGGAACGCCCGCGCGGCCTTGACCCCGGCGTCGGTGCCGTGCATCCGGCGCAGGCCGAAGTCGACCACGGTCCGTCCCGCCGCGGCCGCGACCACGCGCGCCGCTTTCGACGCCGCGACCGTCTGGTGGTGGACCTGGTTCATCAGGAACGACTCCGCGATCTGCGCCTGGGCGATCGGCGCCACCACCTCGAGGAGCGGCTCGCCGGGGAAGAGCGGCGTCCCCTCGGGCACGGCGTAGACGTCGCCGGTGAAGCGGAAGTCCGCGAGCCAGTCGATGAACTCGGCGGGGAACTCGGGGCGGCGGCGCAGGAAGTCGAGCCCGGCGGGCGGGAAGCGCAGCGTCTCGAGGTAGCGCAGGGCGTCGTCGAGGCCGCAGGCGAGCAGGTAGTTGCGCCGCTTCGGGAGCCGCCGGACGAAGAGGCTGAACACCGCCTCGCCGGCCATCCGCTCGCGGTGGTAGACCCGGAGCATGGTCAGCTCGTAGAGGTCGGTCAGGAGCGCGGCGTTGGCGTCGTCGATCCACGGCGCCGGCCGCCCGGTGTCGTCGCTCATCCCCGCGAGCCTCCTTTTCCCCCCGCGCCGCGCAGCACCATCCCGACCGCCCACGGCACCAGGCTCAGTCCGATCGCGAGCGCCCAGCCGCGGGCGCCCGGCGCGACCACGCCGAGGACCGCGGCGAGTCCGGGCAGGTAGACCGCGGCGAGCAGCAGGCCGGCGCACAGCGCGAGCGCGCCCCACACCCAGGGGTTGCGCACGACGTCGTTGCGCAGCGGATGGGAGCCGCGGTCGCGCATGGTGAAGACGTGCCAGAGCTGGGCGAGCGCGAGGGTGAGGAAGGAGACGGTGACCGCCCGCCGGTCGTCGAAGCCGAGCCAGCCGAGGGCGAGCGCGAGCGCGGCGAGCACCGAGAGGGTGATCAGCAGCCCGTAGCCGGCGATCCCGAGCCAGTGGCGGCGGGCGAGCACCGGCTCGTCGGGGTCGCGCGGCGGGCGCGCCAGCACCGCCGCCTCGCCCTCGCCGAACGCCAGCGCCAGGGCCGGGAAGACGTCGGTGACCAGGTTCAAGAACAGGATCTGGAGCGGCAGGATCGGCAGCGGCGCGTCGATCGCGGTGGCGCCGGCGACGATCATGATCTCGCTGACGTTGCACGACAGCAGGTAACGGACGAAGCGGCGGATGTTGCCGAAGATCACCCGCCCCTGCTCGATCGCGACGACGACGGTCGCGAACGCGTCGTCGCGCAGCACCATGTCGGCCGCCTCCTGCGCCACCTGGGTGCCGCGGCGGCCCATGGCGATCCCGATGTCGGCCTTCCTGAGCGCCGGGGCGTCGTTGACGCCGTCGCCGGTCATCGCCACGATCTCGCCCGCCCCCTGGTGGAGCGCGATCAGGTCGAGCTTCTGGGCCGGATCGACGCGGGCGAAGATCGGCACCCGGCGCAGCTCGCGCCGCTCCTCTTCGGAGGTGCGGTCGAGCGGCGGCAGGTCGCGGCCGGCGACCGCCCGCACCGGCTCGCCCGCGTCCACCAAGCCGACCGCGCGGGCGATCGCGCGCGCGATCGCCGGCTGGTCGCCGGTGACCATGACCACGCGCACGCCGGCGCGCCGGCAGGC
>CAZNIX010000145.1:2444-10302 GCA_964573125.1 uncultured Thermoanaerobaculia bacterium | reverse complement strand
GCCTGGCTGCTCGCCGGCGGCGCGCTCGCCGACCTCGGCCCGGCGATCGCCGACCCGGTGCGCCTCGAGCTGCCGGCGCCGCGGCGCAACGGCGCGGCGGGCGAGGCCGGCACCGTGCTCGCCGGCCGGGTGGCGTGGATCGACCGTTTCGGCAACCTGGTCACCGACCTGCCCGCGGAGTGGCTCGGCGACCGCCCCTGCCGGGTCGAAGTCGCCGCCCGCGCGACCGCGCGCCGCGCCGGCCACTACCGGGAGATCCCGCCCGGCGAGGCCGCCGTCCTCCCCGGCTCGCTCGGCACCCTCGAGCTGGCGCTCGACGGCGACTCCCTCGCCCGCCGCTGGGGCGTCGCGCGCGGCGCGCCGGTGACGGTCCGCCTCGGCTAGCGGTGCTCCTCCCGGAGACTGCTTCCGGTCGAATCGAGTTTTCAGGCGCGCTGACCGCGCGGTGCGGTCGGCGCGGCGGCCGATCACCGCCGGCGCCACCATGCGCGCCGTCTGTCAGGCTTCCCCGCGATGTCGAGCGAGCCCGTGCGCCGCCTCGGCCCCGAGGACTACCTGGCCTTCGAGCGCCGGGCCGAGGCCAAGCACCAGTACATCGACGGTGAGGTGTTCGCGATGACCGGGGCGAGCGAGCCCCACAACGGTGCCTCCGCCGGCGGGACCGCGATCAACCGCTCCCCCCGGACCGCGACTCGCGGCACCGCGGAGCGCGGCCTCCGCCGGCAGGAGGGGTATCAGCCGCTCCCTCTCCGCCGGCCCGAGCGGTCTGCGCCGCGCCAGGCGCACCTTGCCCCCGGGTTCCAGCTCCTCGTCGACGCCGCCCAGCCAGTCGCGGCCGATCCAGAGGACGAGGGGAAGGGAGCCCCGGGCCTCGAACGAGATCGTGTACTCCGGCTCCGGCCCACTGCCCGGGTAGGTCGCGTAATCCGCGTTGTGCTCCCGGAGCTGCGCGAGGAGCTGTTCGATGAGCCGGGGATCGGTGCTCCCGGTCGTCGATCGCCGTTCCCCGTCCGGGGTCCAGCGGATGACCTCGATCCGCCAGATCGACTCCGCCTGCGGCAGATTCAAGGGCGGCGCCGGGCGGCCGCAGGCCGCGAGCGCGGCGACCAGCGGGACCGCCCACACCCGTCGCGCCGGGATCATCGGGCCCGCGCCTCGCCCTCGGAACGTCGCGGCAAGGCGCCGCCCGGCGCGGCGGGAGCCTCGCGCAGGAGCCCGTGGAGATCGAGCCGGCGGGTGAACATCGCGAGCTCGCCCTCCGCGCTCCGCGGCCACTCCGCCGGCGGCCGGTCCCGGTAGAGCTCGACGCCGTTGCCGTCGGGGTCGCGCAGGTAGAGCGCCTCGCTGACGCCGTGGTCGGCCGCGCCCTCGAGCGGGATGCCCGCGGCGCGCAGCCGGCGCAGGCCGTCGGCGAGGGCGGCGCGGGTCGGGTACGGGATCGCGAGGTGGTAGAGACCGGTCGTCCCGGGCGGCGGCGAGCCGCCCCGGCTGTCCCAGGTGTTGAGGCCGATGTGGTGGTGGTAGCCGCCGGCGGCGAGGAACGCCGCCTCAGCGCCCATCCGCTGCGTGACCTCGAACCCGAGCACGTCGCGATAGAAGCCGAGCGCCCGCTCGAGGTCGGCGACCTTGAGGTGGACGTGGCCGATCCGGGTGCCGGGATCGATGGAGCGCGCCGCGGTCATCGCCTGGTCGCAAGACAAGGTATCACGGCGGATCGCGAGGGGTCCGCCCGAGCGCGAAGCCGCCACAGGAGATCGGCGCCAGCGCGGTCCAGGTCAGCGGCGGGCGGCCGTCGGCGATCAGCGCTTCGAACAGGCCGCGCTCGCGGGGGTCGTCGGCCGTCATCCCCTCCGAACTGCGCGGGGAGCCGCGGGAAGACCGCGCTCGCCTGCGCGACCACGAAGGCGAGCCGCTCCGCGGGCGCCATCGCGGCCAGCGCGCGCGCCCGCTCGCCGGTGGCGGAGACCGCGAGGAGGCCGCGCGGGCCGGGCGGGTTCCTCATCACGTGGTAGAAGCTCATGATCGGGAGGTCGGTGCGCGCGCTCCCGGTCAGCCCCTCGGCCGCCGGCGGCGGAACCGCGCCGGGCGCCGTTTCCCCGACGGCGGAGCGCGACCGCCCCGGAAGCGTCCCTCAAGCTTTGTCGCAAGCTCAGCTAGAATCGCCGGAGGAGGTCGGCATGTCAGGTGTGATCAGCGATGCGCGCCGGATCCGAACCGAGCGGCTGATCGCCGGCGGGCGCGTCGCGCTGGCCGCCTTCTCCGTCCTCGCGCTCACCCTCGATCCGTCCGCGCCCGCCGCCCGCGCGGGGAGCGCCCGGGGCGTGGTCGCCGCCTATCTGGGTTACGCCCTCCTGGCGCTTTCGGCGGCCCGGCTCGCGGGCGTCGCGCTCGTCCGCCTGCGGGTCGCGATCCACGCCGTCGACCTCGCCGCGGCGTGCCTGCTGACGGGGCTGACCGAGGGATCGGACAGCCCGTTCTTCGTCTTCTTCGTCGTCGCCATGGTCGCGGCCGCGCTGCGCTGGCGGTGGCCGGGTATCCTGTGGACGGCGGCGGTGGCGCTGGCCTGCCTGCTCGGCTTCGGGCTCTACGCGGCGGCGGTCCCGGCCGCGCCGAGTTTCGAACTCGACCGCCTCATCCTGCGCTGCGGGTGCCTCGCGGTGGTGGCGGTGCTGCTCGGCGCCCTCGGCCCGCACGCGCCGGAGCAGCTCGTGCTCGCCCGGCAATCGCACGAGGTGGCGGTCTCGGAGGAGCGCATCCGCCTCGCCCGCGACTTGCACGACGGCGTGATCCAGTCGCTGGGCGGCGCCGCCCTGCGCCTGGAGGCCGCCCGCCGCCTGCTGGCGCGCGACCCCGCGGCGGCGGACGAGTTGCTGGTCGAGACCCAGGACCTGCTGGCCTCCGAGCAGCAGGACCTGCGCTCCTTCATCCGCGCCCCCGCCCTGCGCGGGCTCGAGGCCCGGGCGCCGGAGCAGGAGCTGGGGGCTCGCCTCGACGAGCTGCGCCGCCGCATCGAGCAGTACTGGGGCCTGGCGGTCAACCTCGCGGTCGATCTGGAGGAGGCGGCGATCTCGCCGTCGCTGGCGCACGAGATCGACCGCATCGTCCACGAGGCGCTGGTCAACGCCGCCCGGCACGGCCAGGCCTCGGCGGCCGAGGTGGCAGTGGGCCTCGACGGGACGGGGATCCGCATCGCCGTGGCCGACGACGGGCACGGCTTCAGCTTCCGTGGCGACTATGACTTCGCCGCTCTGAAGGCCCGCAAGATCGGGCCGGTGACGCTCAAGCAGCGGATCGCCGCGGCCGGCGGCTCGCTGCGGATCACCTCGAGCGAGGCGGGCGCCCGCCTCGACATCCACCTGCCGCTGCAATGAGCATCCGCATCGCCCTCGCCGACGACCACCCCATCTTCCTCCATGGGCTCGAGCAGCTCCTCCGCCTGGAGCCGGACCTCGAGGTGGTGGCGCGCTGCGTCGACGGCGAGGAGGCGCTGCAGGCGGTGCGCGACCTGCGGCCCGACATCCTGCTGCTCGATCTCCGCATGCGGGGCAAGGACGGCCTGGCGGTGCTGCGGGAGCTGAACGCCGAGGGCTCACCCTCGCGGGTGGTGCTCCTGACCGCGGGCCTCGACGAAGACGACGT
The DNA here is from genome assembly GCA_964573125.1 of uncultured Thermoanaerobaculia bacterium. Lineage (GTDB taxonomy): Bacteria > Acidobacteriota > Thermoanaerobaculia > Multivoradales > JBCCEF01 > CAVSQV01. Next base: position 6,663 of record CAZNIX010000145.1, on the reverse strand, counting down.
GGTCGAGGCCATCCGCCTCGGAGTCAAGGGGGTGGTGCTCAAGGAGATGGCGCCGAGGCTGCTGATCCAATGCCTGCGCAAGGTCCACGCCGGGGAGCGCTGGCTCGAGAGGCGCTCCACCGCCCGGGCGCTCGACAAGCTCCTCCGGCGCGAGGCGGGTGAGCGGGAGGCCGCCGGGATCCTCACGCAGCGCGAGACCGAGATCGTGCGCCTGGTGGCCCAGGGCCTGTCGAACAAGGAGATCGCCAGGCGGCTGTCGATCACCGAAGGCACCGTGAAGGTCCACGTTCACAGCGTCTTCGTCAAGCTCAAGGTGAACAGCCGCCTGGCGCTGCTGCGCTGGGCCGAGAGCAAGGGCTTGCTCTGAGCGCCCGGCGCCGACTCACGACGGGTCGTCGCCGCGGAGCCGGCAGTCGTTGCTGCCGACCTTCCTGCCGATGACCAGCTTCGGGTTGCCCTGGTTGCCGTGCGCCTCGACGCACTCGCCGGGATCGGCGCCCGAGGTGTTGCCGAAATCGTCGATCCCCGGCCGGTCGAACGGCGCCGGGGTGACGTCGAAGCCGGTGTCCTGCGAGTTGTTGAAGGCGTCCAGCGCCTCGATGCAGCCGCTCCCGCTGATCGTCGTCTTGTTGGCGCCGCACAGGCCCTCGCAGAAGGCGATCCACTCGTCGATGCTCTGGTCCTGGTAGGTGAAGCCCGAGCAGGTCGCGCCGTCGACCAGCTCGCCGGTGGCGTTGAGGTTGAGCTTCGCCGCCGTGAGCTGGCGGACCAGCGAGACGTAGGCCTGGTTGGAGTGCAGCTCGGCGGGGATCGAGCAGAGGCCCTCGATGACCGAGTCGCAGGTGCCGGCCGGGCACCCGGGGTCGGAGTTCGCGGTCGGCGCGCCGTTGCAGCCGATGGTCTTGCCGCACACCGTGACCGGGGCGTAGTCGTTGGTGATCCACGGGTGGGTGCCCCAGAAGCCGATGGTGCGCGTCAGGCACTCTTCGCCGTCCTCGTCGTCGCCGCACCCCTCGCAGGACGGGCCCAGCAGGCAGCTCGCCGTGCAGGTGGTCGCTTCCTTGTCCACGACGACGGCCGGGCCGGCGCCGAGCCCGGTCAGCTCGCCGGCGATCTCGAGAGTCATGGTCAGACACTCGCCGGGGCCCAGGTCGGTGTTGTCGCACTTGGCGACGGTGAACTCCGAGCCGCCGCCGAAGCACGAGGCGTCACCGAGCACGAACGTCCCGACCGAGCAGGTGCCCGACACCGTGGTGTCCTCCGACAGGCAGGTCGCCCCGACTTCCGGGAACGTGATGTCGAAGTGGCTGAGCCCACGGAACGAATCGACGGCGCACTCGCGACTGCAGGTGGCGGCGGGATCCTCGTTCGGGCCCTTCCGGCGGCAGAAGGCGTTGTCGAGGCAGGCTTCACCGGGGCGCACCAGGCCGTCGCACACGCCGGCGGCAGGGCTGCAGATCTCGTAGGTGTAGGCGGCGGAGCCGCCGTCGCTCGAGCTGCCCGGAGTGAAACTCAGCAGGCTGATCTTGAATCCGGCGGCGCTGCAGACCGAGTCCTGGACGGTGTCGCAGTCGACGCCGTCGCACACCGCCAGGTCCGGCGGGGTGGTGCTCTGTGCGCCGGCCGGGACCGTCGCCAGGATCAGCGCGGCCGCGGCCGCGCCCGTACACGACAACCATGCTCTGGGTCGGTGGGTCATACGCTCTTACCTCCCTAGGTCTACCGATCTCAAGTGAATGGCGGAGCCGGCCGCACGATGGACGGCCTCCTGCGAATACTGTAGTTCCGGCCCTCGCGGAGCCATTCACCACCGGCTAGAACTCCCTACTCCTCTGGGTATATATCCAGTGAGCCCGGCTCACCCCGCTCTGTCGAGGGGGGGTGCGGGCCGTGGGCGTCCGAATGGTATTGGGCCGCGCTCCTGTCGGGGGCGGGCGCTGACTGTCGAGGGGGGGTGCGGGCCGTGGGCGTCCGATGTCCGGGATCGACGCCAGGCCCTTCGACGGGCCGCCGTGTCGAGCGGGCGCGGGTCTACGACCGCGTCGGGCCCCTCTATTCTAGCGGTGGCCGTGGCCGTGGCCGTGGTGGTCGTGGGCGTGAGCGCCGCCGCCGGCGTAGCCCCGGAGGTGGGCGTAGCGCTCGACCTGCTCCCGGGTCAGGATGCGCCGGGTCTCGAGATGGGCGGCGAGGTGGACGAAGCGCAGCTCCGCCTGGAGGCGCCCGATCTCCTCGAGGGTCGCGCGCAGGACCTCGGGGGTGACCGCGCCGCCGGCGAACAGGGCGTCGAGCCGACGCTCGCGCTCGACGATCGCCTCGCCGAGCCGGACGGCCTCGGCGTGCATCGCGTCGTAGGCGGCCTGCGCGGCCGCTTTCTGCTCCGCGGACAGCTCGAGATCGGCCGCCAGCTCGAGCACGTGCCGGGGGCCCGGGTAGTCGTTGAGCTCGGCCGCCAGCCCGAAACCCATCCCCTCGCCGGCGCGGTACTGCTCGATTTGCTCCGGCGAGAGCGCCTTGACCTCGCGGCCCTCGAGGCCGGCGTAGGGCGACTGCTCCGCCGCCCGCGGCGGCGCGTTCAGTCCGAGGGTGACGCCGACGACCGCGAAGACCGTTGCGGTGGCTCTCGCTTGCATCGATTCCTCCATTCGAGTCGTCGCTCCCGGCTCCGCCGCCTGCGCTCGGCTCCCGCCGCGAGAACGCCGACCTTACCGCTCATCGCCGTACCTCGCGAGCGCCGCCAGCAGCTCCCCGACCGGCGCGTGGTCGCCGAAGGTCGCGCCGAGGTGGGCGTAGAGGTCGCGGTCGCCGGGGGCGAAGACGAAGCTGGCGCCGAGCTGGAACGGGTCCTTGCCCAGGCGGCGCTGGCGGTGGCCGGCGGCGCGGGCCCGCGCCCGCGCCCGCGCGTTGTCGGGGCGCAGGAGGTGGAGGAGCGACCCCGACTTCAGGCCGCCGGCCCGGTAGGCCCGGCGCTCCTCGTCGACCAGCAGCGGGAAGCCGATCCCGGTCTCCTCCCGGAAGCGCGCGGCGTAGGCGCGGTCGCCGAGGCCGACCGCGGCCAGCCCGGCGCCGGCGCCGGCGATCTCCTCCTCGTGCGCGCGCAACTGCGCGACGTGCTCGCGGCAGAAGATTCAGCCGTAGTGGCGGAGGAAGACCACGACCGCCGGCCGCGCTTCCCACAGCGACCCCAGCCGGACCGGGCGCCCGTCGCTGTCGGGCAGGACGATCGGCGCCAGCGCGGCGCTCAGCGAGCGGGGCGCGGCGACGCTCCCTCCGGGCACCACGGCGCGCCCGCGTGGTGTCGCGCTCGGACGCTTCATCTCATCGCCCTCCTTCCCGCCCCGCCACGGGCGGCGCCGGCGGCGCGCCCGGGGCGGCGCCGGCGACCGCCTGCGCGGCCTTCCGGATCGATTCCGCCGAGCGGTCGATGTCGTCCTCGGCGGTCGACCAGCCCGACACCGAGATGCGCATCGCCGCCATGCCGTGCCACCGCGTCGGCCCCACCCAGCAGACGCCCTCGCGCTGCACGCGCTCGATGACCTCGTGCGTGCAGGCGTCGGCGTCGCGCCCGGGCGGCTCGAAGCGGACCAGCACCTGGTTGAGGACGACGTCGTTGAGGATGCGGGCGCCGGGCGCCGGGCGCAGCGCGTCCGCCATGCGCGCGGCCAGCGCGCAGCGGCTCTCGACCAGCTCGGCGAGTCCGCGCCGCCCCAGGCTCAAGAGCGCGGCGTAGAGCGCGAAGCCGCGGGCGCGCCGCGAGGATTCGGGCGTGAAGTCCTGGTTGTCGCGATCCGCGCCCGCCGCCGGCACCAGGTAGGCGGCGCGCTTGAGCGCCGCGGCGCGATGGGCGTCGGCGTGGCGGACGATCGCCAGGCCCGAGTCGTAGGGGACGTTCAGCCACTTGTGCGCGTCGGTGGCCCAGGAGTCGGCCGCCGCCGCGCCCTCGACCAGCGCGCGCCGGGTCGGACAGGCGGCCGCCCACAGGCCGAACGCGCCGTCGACGTGCAGCCAGGCGCCGCGCTCGTGCGCCGCGGCGGCGATCTCGGCCAGCGGATCGAACGCGCCGGTGTTGACGTTGCCGGCCTGCGCGCAGACGATCGCGGGACCGCTCACCGCCGCGAGCCGGCGCCGCAGCTCGTCGGCGCGCAGGCGCCCCTGGCCGTCGGCGGCGACGCGCCGGCCGCGGCCGCCGCCGCGGCCGCGGCTGCGCCGCGGCGGGAGGGTC
>CAZNIX010000145.1:1379-2434 GCA_964573125.1 uncultured Thermoanaerobaculia bacterium | reverse complement strand
CGGCGGCGGCCGCCGCCGGTGAGGCGGCGGCGAGCGCGGCGTTCTGGTCCCACGCCGCGGCCAGCCAGTCGGCGGCGAGCGCGGCCGGCAGGCTGCCGCCGATGACGAAGCCGAAGTAGCGCGGCCCGGCGGTGGCGACCAGCCCGGCCTCCGCCCCTTGCGCCAGCGCCTCGACCGCGGCGCCCGGGTCGAGGCCGGTCTCGGGCAACGGCCGGTCGAGCGCGGCGCGCACTTCGGCGAACGACGCCGCCGGGCGCACCGGCCGCTCCGGGAGCGAGTCGAGGAACCGCTCGGCCCGCCCGACCGCGGCGAGGCGCCCGTCGCGCCGTCCGCCAGGATCCTCGCGATGGTCAGCGAGCCGCTCCGGCATCTCAACCCCCGAGACTACCCGGCGTTCGAGCGCCAGGCCGAGATCAAGCACGAGTACGTGGGCGGCGAACCGGTCGCCATGACCGGGGCGAGCCTACGCCACAACGTCATCGTCTCCCACCTGGTGGCCGAGCTCCGGCTCCTCGCCGCTCGCAGGTCCGCTCGATAAGCCTACGAAGAAACACCTCACCCCGCGGCACGGTGGTCCCACCACTCTGCCACCGTTTCCCCCATCAGGGTGGGCCCAAGGCGCATGGCGGACTCAGACCGAGGCCCCCGCGTCGACCACCAGCGCCTGGCCGGTGATCGCGGCCGCGCGGTCGGAGAGCAGGAACGCGACTGCGGCCGCGACGTCGGCCGGCTCGACCCCCCGCGGCAGGCTCTCCATCGAGCGCAGCGCCCGCGCCTTCTCGGCGGGCACGTCGGCGGTCATCGCGGTGGCGACGAATCCGGGGACGACGGCGTTGACGCGGACGCCGCGGCGGCCGACCTCGCGCGCGAGCGAGCGGGTCATGCCGAGGAGGCCCGCCTTGGCCGCGGCGTAGGCGGCCTGGCCGGCGACGCCGCGCAGCGCGGAGAGCGAGGCGACGCCGACGATCGCGCCGCGGCGGCGGGCGACCATCCCCCGGAGCACGGCGCGGCAGCAGCGGAACGCGCCGCCGAGGTTGGCGTCGACGACCGCGTCC
>CAZNIX010000145.1:870-1369 GCA_964573125.1 uncultured Thermoanaerobaculia bacterium | reverse complement strand
CGATCGCCGCATCGCCGGCGCTGGAAGAGCGACGTCGACTGGCACGAAAGCGTTCGTCTCGACGACCGCGTCCCAGTCGGCGTCGGAGGTGAGGGCGAGGAGCGACTCGCGGCGCAGGCCGGCGTTGTTGACCAGGCCGGCGAGCGGGCCGAGCGCGGACTCGACCTCGTCGACCAGCGCTTCGGGCCGGCGGCGGTCGGCGAGGTCGAGGTGGAACGCGCGGGCGCGGCCGCCGGCGGCGGTCTCGACCGCGCGCGCGGCGGCCTCGTCGGCGCGCCAGGTGAGCGCGACCCGCCAGCCGCCGGCGAGCAGTGCCTCGACGATCGCGCGCCCGATGCCGCGGCCGCCGCCGGTGACCAGCGCCGTCTTGCCGTCGAGTGTCATGACGATCTCTCCTCTCTCAGCGGTCCTTCCAGACCGGCTTGCGCTTCTCGGCGAAGGCACGCAGCCCTTCCTCCGCGTCGGCGGTGACCATCAGCTCGTAGGCGCGATCGAGGCT
>CAZNIX010000145.1:0-860 GCA_964573125.1 uncultured Thermoanaerobaculia bacterium | reverse complement strand
CGACGCGAGCGGCCGCGCGCTGGTCGAGCCAATCCGCGGCCCCGACGCCAGCTCGAGCGGACGGCCTGCGCCTTGGCGGCGCCCCGGCCGATCGCCGCCAGGCGGAAGGCTCGCCGCGGCGAGACCCGCAAGGGACGCCGCCGCGTGTCCGGGCTTGGCCGCGCGGGCGCGGCGGCGCGCGGCGGGCGTTGGCTCATCGCGCGCGCTCGATCCGCGCGCGGATCACCGCGCCGGCGATGCGCAGGCTGTCGGCCAGCGGGCGGTAGTGGCTGGTGCAGCGGCCGTCGGCGAAGCCCAGGCGGACCGGCACGGCGACCACCCGGAAGCCGCGGCGGACCGCGCGCACGACCACCGCGCTCTCGGCCTCGAAGCCGGTCTCGGCGAAGCCGCCGGCGGCGATCACCGCGGGGGTGTAGAGGCGGAAGCCGCTCTGGACGTCGGCCAGGCGCTCGCCGGCGAGGATCGAGATCAGGCGCGAGGAGGTCCGGTTGGCGACGCGGCGCACCCGGCTCATCTCGCCGAACAGCGCCTCGCGGCTGCCGATCACGAGCTCGGCGCCGGCCTGCCAGGCGGCGAGCAGGCGCGGGATCTCCTCGGGCAGGTGCTGGCCGTCGGCGTCGACGGTGACGACCGCGGCGCGCGCCGGGTCGGCGAACAGGTCGCGGAACGCCGTGCCGAGCGCCGCCCCCTTGCCGCGGTTCTGCGGGTGCACGAGCACGCGGGCGCCGGCGGCGCGGGCGACGTCGCCCGTGCCGTCGGTCGAGCCGTCGTCGACGACCACGACCTCGGGCACCCGGGCCAGCGCCCGGCGCACGACGTCGCCGACCGACGGCGCGGCCTGGTAGGCGGGGATCGCGACC
>CAZNIX010000144.1:0-10359 GCA_964573125.1 uncultured Thermoanaerobaculia bacterium | reverse complement strand
CCGGCCGCGGGAGGCGGACCCCGCGCCGAGCGTGCGGCGCGCGGCCGTGCGCCGCCCCCCGGCGGGCCCATCCAGCCTGCGAGGCTGGCCGCGCCGGAGGCGCTGGTGGTCCCGCGGTCCGCACCCCCAACCGGCGTGCGCGGCTCGGTCGCGGCGCCGGAGTGCCGTGTTTCGGTTTCCGGCTTGCGCGCGACGGCTCGTTCGCCGCGAGCGGGGTTCCGATCCGCGATCAAGATCGACGGCTCGGTTTCACGCCTGCACTCGCCGGCTCCGTCCGGCGCGAGCGGGTTTCGAAACGTGGACGGGACCGGCGGTCTCGGTTTCAGGTTTCGCGCCGGCCGCCTGGTTCGCCGGCGCGGGAAGGAGGTGTGTGATGCGTTTTCCGATCGGCTGGACCCGCGTGCGCGAGCACGAGGTGGGCCTGGTCTTCGAGGCCGGCGTCTTCCGGCGCCTGCTCGACCCCGGCCGGCACCCCGTGCTCGACCCGCTGCTCGAGACCCGGGTCGAGAAGGTCCCGGTGCGCGAGCCCTGGCTCGAGCACCGCGACCTCGAGGTGATCGTGCGTTCGGGGGCGCTCGGCGAGCGCGCCCGGGTGCTCGACCTCGGCGACCACGAGCGGGCGCTGGTCTGGATCGACGGCCGCCTGCGCGCGGTCCTCGGCCCCGGCCTGCACGCGGTGTGGACGGTGTTCCACGAGGTGCGCGCCGAGGTGATCGACACCCGCGGCGTGCGCTTCGAGCACCCGGAGCTGCAGGTCGTCCTGCGCGCCCCGGGCGCCGCGGTGCACCTCCAGACCGCGGCGGTCGCGCCGGGCGCGGTCGGCCTACTGTTCCAGGACGGCCGCCACGTCGCGACGCTGCCGCCCGGCCAGCACGCGTTCTGGCGCGGCGAGGGCGACGTCAAGGTGGTCGCGTTCGACCTGCGCGAGCAGGCGCTCGACGTCTCCGGGCAGGAGATCATGACCGCCGACCGCGTCACCCTGCGGCTCAACGCGCTGGTCGCGTACCGCGTCGCCGACCCGGTGCGCGCCGCGACCGAGGTCGAGGACGCCACCCAGGCGCTCTACCGCCAGGCGCAGCTCGCGCTGCGCGAGGTGGTCGGCGGCCGCGAGCTGGACGGCCTGCTCGCGGGCAAGGACGCGGTCGCCGGCGAGCTGACCGCGAAGCTGCGCGCGCGTACCGAGGCGTTCGGCGTCGAGGTGCGCGCGCTCGGCATCCGCGACGTCATCCTGCCGGGCGAGATGAAGGAGATCCTCAACCGGGTGACCGAGGCGAAGAAGGCCGCGGAGGCCACGCTGGTCACCCGCCGCGAGGAGACCGCCGCCATCCGCTCGCAGGCGAACACCGCCCGCATCTTCGAGTCGAACCCGACTCTGATGCGCCTGCGCGAGCTGGAGGTCCTCGAGCAGGTCGCCGGCAAGGCGAACCTGACCGTGGTCCTCGGCGAGGGCGGCCTCGCCGAGCGGGTGGTCAAGCTGCTGTAGATCGGAGGTGATTTCGGCCGCCGTCCCCACCGGGGGGCGGCGGCCTTTTTCTTGCCCCGCGTCGCCCCGCGCGGCGGCCGGTCCGCTACGAGGCGGGCTCCTCGCCCGAGGCGGCGCCGGCCGCCGCGGGTGGGTGTGCCGCCGCGTGTGGATGCGCCTCGAGCCACTCCTCGACCTCCTCGGGCTCGAACCCGAACGGCCCCGGCTCACCCTTGTAGGCGATCAGGCCGTCGGCGCCGACGATGTAGAAGCGCTCGGGCCAGCCCGAGTAGAGGTGCATCGCCGCGTTGTCCAGGCCGTCGACGAGCAGCGGGATCGGGTAGTCGAAGCGGGCGGTGAAGTCGCGCGCGATCGCCAGCCGGTCGGCGAGCGACCGCGGCTGGCGGTAGCAGACGTCCTCCTCCTCGTTGCTGTCCATCTGCCACTCGTCCTCCGGGTGCGCCTCCTTGATGTAGACGGTGCGGAAGACGGCCCGGTCGGCGTAGCGCTCGGCCATCTCTCCGAGGCGCTCGACCGAGCGCCGGAACGGCGGTCACGTGAAGCTGCCGAAGACGATCACCAGCGCCTTGCCGTCGCGGTCGGCGAGCAGCGGAGCATCGGGCGCTCCGTCGAGCGCGGTGAGCAGGACGTCGGGCGCCGGATCGCCGACCTGGAGCTTGCCTTCCTCCCGCTGGTCGTAGCGCAGCATGCCGATCAGGTTGCGCGGGCCGCCGACCATGTAGGTGAACGCCGCGAGGGCCGCGACCAGGAGGAGCACGACCGCGAGGGCGAGCCGGCGAAGGATGCGGGCGGCGCGTGGGGTCATGGCGGATCGAAGCTCGGGCGGCGAGAGCTTACCGCAGAGCGGGCGCTCGGGGTTGACCGCGGTCGCGGCGAAGCGCGAGCAGCGGATGGTGGTGATCGCCGAGCTGCGGCGGGAGGTCCCCGGTGCCGTCGCTGCCGCGCGCCGCCGCGAGCGCTCCCTGTCTACGAGCAGCCGACGGTCCGGATGCTGTCGCTCCCCGCGATCGGGTCGCCGCCGAGGGTGGCGCCGACCAGCGTCGCTTCGGTGTCGCCGCAGGCGATCCCGGTCTGGCGGGTGCGGAAGTGGACGACGAGGTCCGTGTCGCCGTCGCCGTCGGCGTCCTCCGGGTGCGGTGCCGCGTGGGCGATCGGGGCGCCGGCCGGACCCGAGAAGCGCAGGGTCGCGGCATCGACGGTCAGCGCGTCGAAGCTCTCGGTGGTCAGGATCGCGACCGGGATCACGCCGTTGCTCCGCGGGTTGACGCTGTTGGGGAAGCTCCCGGGCTTGACGTCGATCGCGACCTCGATCGGCCCCGGCGGCCCGGCGTCGGGGTCGAACTCGAGGAAGTTGTGGTTGTTGCCCGGCGGCAGCAGCGGGTTGGCGGCCACCGCGCCGGTCGCGAGGCCGAGGCTCCAGATCCGGAAGTCGTCCGGCTCCGACATCCGGCGGCCGACGAAGTGGAACTCGGCGTCGCCCGGGTCGAGCGCCGACACGCCGCTCGAGATGAAGCAGCAGTCGGCGATCCCGGCGCCGACGGTCCCCAGCGCCCCGGTCGCGGGGTCGACCTCGACCAGGCGCTCCTCGGCGGCCACGGTGTCGAATACCACGGCGTAGAGCGTCCCCGACGACGGATCGAACTCCAGGAAGTTCCAGTTGTTGCCCGCCGGCAGCAGCGGGTTGGCCCCCACCGCCGCGGTCGCCAGGTCCAGGCTCCAGATCCGGAAGTCGTCCGCGCCGTCCGACATCCGGCGGCCGACGAAGTGGAACACGCCGCCCGCGGAGTCGAGGGCGGAGACGCCGCTCGGGATGAGGCAGCAGTCGGCGACGCCGGCGCCGATCGGGGTCAGCGCGCCGGTCGCGGGGTCGACCTCGACCAGCCGCTCCTCGGCGGCCCCGGTGTCGAACACCACCGCGTAGAGCGTCCCCGACGACGGATCGAACTCCAGGAAGTTGTAGTTGTTGCCCGCCGGGAGCAGCGGGTTGGCCAGCACCGCTCCGCTCGCCAGGTCGAGGCTCCAGATCCGGAAGTCGTCCGCACCGTCCGACATCCGGCGGCCCATGAAGAAGAAGACCCCGGCGTCGGGATCGAGGCTGGAGACCCCGCTGGCGATGAAGCAGCAGTCGGCGATGCCCGCGCCGGGCGGGGTCAGGGCGCCGGTCGCGGGATCGACCGCGAAGAGCGTCTCTTCCGAGACCGCAGTGTCGAAGAACACGCCGTAGAGGGTGCCGGCAGCCGAGACCGGCGCCGCGGCGGCGAGCAGCGTGACCAGGGTGCACGAGACGAGGGCGAAGGTTCGCATCGTTGAGCCTCCTTTGCCAGGGTGGAACCGACGGCGCAGCGTAGCATGTACGCCGATGGTTACACCGCCGCCGGTGCCTCGGCTGGGGTCCGCTCCGGCCGTTCGAGGGATCGACCTCGGCTCGGCGAGGCGGACGCCCCAGGGCCCCTGTGCTACCCTCGGCGGGCTGAGGACACTCGATTCGTGGCCCGGGCGGCCGGTCGCGCGCCGGCGGGGTCCCGGGCTGGCACGGAGGTGCCGCCATGAAGCTGTTTTTCTCGCGCGTCCTGCGCCTCGCCCTCGCGTCCGGCCCCGCCCTCGCTCTCGCCGTCCCGGCCGCCGCCCAGCCGCCCGTTCCCTACGACGTCGTCTACGTCCGCCAGCCGCGCTACGGCGACCTCGACAACACGACCTGGCCCGAGGTCTTTCACCCGGCGCGCGCCGAGCCGGGGGCGGATCTCGTGCTGCTCCACCCGGACGGGAGCGAGGAGCTGCTCGTCGACTGCACGGTCTGCTCGGTGACCGACCCGTTCGTGTCGTTCGACGCCCAGTGGGTCTACTACGCGCTCTTCCACGACCTGACCCAGACCAACCCGCAGCGCGACGAGCTGCCGCTCTTGGGCGCCGACGTCTTCCGCATCCACCTCGCGAGCCGCCAGGTCGAGCAGCTCACCCACGGCGAGTTCACCCCCAACACCGGCGCCGGCATCTGGGACGAGACCAACCCGCTCGATCCGCCGGCCGGTTTCAACCGCCTCGGCTACGGCATCCTCAACCTCGGCCCCTGCCCGCTCCCCGGCGGCAAGGTCGCGTTCAGCTCGAACCGCAACGGCTTCACGCCGCCGCGGAGCTTCACCGCGCCGACGCTCCAGCTCTACGTGATGGACGAGGACGGCGCCAACGTCACGCCGATCGCGCCGATGACGATCGGGAGCGCGCTCCACCCGACGATCCTCCAGGACGGGCGGATCGCGTTCTCCTCCTACGAGAGCCAGGGGCTGCGCGACCGGCGCCTGTGGGGGATCTGGACGATCTACCCGGACGGCCGGAGCTGGGGGCCGCTCGTCAGCGCGTTCAAGCAGCCGTCGGCGTTCCACTTCATGACCCAGATGGGCGACGGCGACCTCGTGGTCGAGGACTACTACAACCTCAACAACAACGGATTCGGCGCGCTCTACCGCTTCCCGGCCGCGCCGCCGCCGGGCGAGCCGCCGTTCCACTCGGCGTTCCCGAGCGAGAACCCGGCGATCGACCGCACGATCGGCAACGGCCTCTTCTACCCGTTCCAGATGGGGTTCACGCCGCGCGGGATGATCTCGATCTCGCCGCTGACCCACGGCGACGACGAGGCGGCGCCGGCCGGCGCCGGCGGCGTGAGGGTGGGCAAGTTCACCCACCCGTCGGCGGCGCCGGGCGGCGACCTCCTCGCGGCGTGGACGCCGGGGCCCGCGAACGACCTCGACCGGCCGACGCCGCTCCCCTACTACGACAGCGGCCTCTACCTGGTCCCGGGCGGCGATCCGGTCTGGTCGCCCACCGATCTGGTCCTGCTCAAGAACGACCCGGCCTACAACGAGGCGTGGCCGCGGGCGGTCGTGCCCTACGCGGCCGTGCACGGCGTCGCCGAGCCGGCGGCGATCCCCTGGCTCCCCGAGGACGGCACGCTCCACCCCGAGCTGCCGGCGGGGACGCCGTTCGGCCTGGTCGGCACCTCGAGCCTCTACAAGCGCGAGAGCTTCCCCGGCTGGGTGACGCCGTGGGCCGACACCTTCGACGGCCTCGACGCCTTCAACACCTCGGAGAACGGCCAGTCGAGCAACTGGGACTACCAGGGCGCGGACGCAGGGAAGTACGCGAACTCCGCGATCTGGGCGATCCGCCTGGTCGCGCTCGAGCCCAACACCCACCGGAGCTACGGCCCCAACGAGGGGCAGCACTTCTCAAACCACGCCAACGAGCGCCACCGCATCCTCGGCGAGATCCCGGTGCGCAAGTTCGACGGCCAGGGCCAGCCGGTCCTCGACCCCGAGGGCAACCCCGACACCAGCTTCCTGGTCAAGGTGCCGGCCGACACCCCGTTCACGTTCCAGACCCTCGACCGCAACGGCATGGTGCTCAACATGGCGCAGACCTGGCACCAGGTGCGGCCGGGCGAGGTGCGCGCGAACTGCGGCGGCTGCCACGCCCACAGCCAGCAGCCGCTCGCGTTCGAGGACACCGCCGCCGGCCAGCCGGGCTTTCCGGTCTGGGACCTCTCGACGGTGACGCCGCTCGTCTCCTACGACGCCGGCGGCCAGCCCGATCTCGAGGTGGTGCCGGCGCCGGTCGTCGACGTCGAGTTCTACCAGGACGTCCGCCCGCTCCTCCAGCGCTCGTGCACCGGCGCGTGCCACGCCGCGGCGGCGCCGAGCGGCAACCTCGTGCTCGACGACCTCGCGCTCTACGGCGGCCTCCCCGGCGACTACAAGCGCCTCTGCGACGACGACCCGGCGCAGTGGGGCCACCCGCCGGTGATCGGGAACGGCACCTGGCGGCAGACCAACGCCAGCCGCTACGTGCGGCGGTTCCAGAGCCGGCGGAGCCTCCTCGCCTGGAAGGTCTTCGGCCAGCGCTTCGACGGCTGGACCAACGCCGACCACCCGACCGAGTCGGTGCCCGGCGACCCGAACACCCTGCCGCCCGGCGCCGACCCCAACGAGGCCGACCTCGACTACACCGGCACGATCATGCCGCCGCCGGGGAGCGGCGTGCCGCCGCTCTCGATCGACGAGAAGATGACGTTCGCGCGCTGGATCGACCTCGGCTGCCCGATCGACACCGCCGTGACCGACGGCAGCCCGGGCTTCGGCTGGTTCCTCGACGACCTCAAGCCAACGCTCCACGTGAGCGTCCCGCGCCTGGGCTTCAACCCCGATCCGGTGTTTCTCTTGCGGGTCGGCGTCGCCGACGCCAACTCGGGGGTCGATCTCGCGACGCTGTCTCTGACCGCCGACTTGCCGGTCGAGGGCCGCCCGCCCGGCGCCGAGCTGGCCGACCTCGCGGTCGAGCAGGCGCCCGGGGTCTACGCGATCCTGCTGTCCCAGCCGCTCCCCGAGCTGACCGCCGCCACGCTCTCCGCCGAGGTCGCCGACCACCAGGGCAACGTCACCCGGGTCGCGCGGCGGTTCTCGACCGTCGAGGCGCTCATCTTCGCCGACGGCTTCGAGAGCGGCGACGTTTCGTCGTGGTCGTCGACCACGCCGTAGCGCCCCCGCCCAAGTGCGTTCGACCCGCGCCATCCGGCGCAGGTCTCGGCTACCGGTCGGGCGGCGACGGGGCGTGGCCGGGGAGCGCGGTGGGACTGACACTCATCCGCCGGTGGGCCGGCGCCGTACTGGCGTTGGAACGACCCCCTTCGGGGAGGAGGACACATGCTCAGCGCCCGCACGTCCCGATTCGCTCTCGCGACCCTCGCCGTCGTCGCCTTCGCCCTCGCCGCCGCGCCGGCGGCGGTCCGTGCCGACCACCATGAGAAGCCCTCGCTCTACCAGCGCCTCGGCGGCTACGACGCGATCGCCGCGGTGACCGACGACTTCATCGGCCGGCTGCTCGCCGACCCGTCGCTGGCGCGCTTCTTCGCCGGCCACTCCAACGACTCGAAGGGACACATCCGCCAGCTCGTCGTCGAGCAGCTCTGCGCCGCCGCCGGCGGCCCCTGCGTCTACACCGGCCGCGACATGAAGACCTCCCACACCGGGCTCGGCATCACCGAGGCGCAGTGGAACGCCGCGGTCGCCCACCTGGTGGCGACGCTCGACAAGTTCAAGGTGCCGCAAGCCGAGAAGGACGAGCTGCTGGCGGTGGTGTCGACGCTCAAGGCGGACATCGTCGAGGCGCCGTAAACCGACGTGCCGCCCCGCCACGTCTTCGTCACCGGCGGCACCGGCTACCTCGGCCGGCGGCTGATCCCGGAGCTGCTCGCGCGGGGGCACGCCGTCCGCGCGCTGGTCCGGCCGGGCGCGGAGGCGAAGCTCCCGCCCGGCTGCGAGGTCGTCCCCGGCGACGCCCTCGACCGCCGCACCTTCGAGGCCGCCATACCGCCGGCCGACACCCTCGTCCAGCTCGTCGGCACGCCCAAGCCGAACCCCTCGAAGGCGCGGCAGTTCCGGGAGGTCGACCTGGTCTCGGCGCGGGAGTCGGCCGCCGTGGCGGCCGCGGCCGGGGTGCGCCACGTGGTCTACGTCAGCGTCGCGCAGCCGGCGCCGGTGATGCGCGCCTACCTCACGGCGCGCGCGGAGGGCGAGGCGGCGATCCGCGCCACCGGCCTCGCCACCACCTTCCTCCGGCCGTGGTACGTGCTCGGCCCCGGCCATCGCTGGGCCTACGCCCTGCTCCCCGCCTACGGCTTGCTCGAGCTGCTGCCCCCGACCCGCGCCGGCGCCCGCCGGCTTGGCCTGGTCCGGCTCGCCGCGATGGTCGCTGCGCTGGTCGAGGCGGTCGAGCATCCGCCCGCGGGGGTGCGCATCGTCGAGGTGCCCGAGATCCGCGCGGCGCCGCGGCGGCTCGCCGCGCTACCCGCTGCGCCGCAGGTAATCGCGGAACGCGCGTAACCGCGGCAGCGACTCACGGTCCTTGACGCGGTTGCTCGCGACCTTGCTGGCGATGACGTCGTCGAGGTGGCAGACCGGGAAGCCCTCGATCTCGACCCGGTGCCGCCACGCCGCTTCGAAGCTCTCGATCCCGTCGGGCGCGAACACGAGATCGACGTCGAACGGCCCGTTCTTGAGCTGCACGAGGTCCTTGCCGCGCAGGACCTCCTGGCGCTCACGATCGGTGAGGTCGAAGCCAAGGTCGACCAGCGCCCGCACCAGGACCGCATGGTTGTCCCCGTCTTTCTCGACGAAGAGGTCGACGTCCTGCGTGGTGTCTGGGAACCCGAGCAGGATCGCGGCCGACTTGCCGATGAACAGGTAGCGGACGCCGTGGCGCGCCAGGGCGTCCCGGATCTCCTCGGCCTGCCGGTATTCAAATGGAGCGGCCATAGCCCAGCCAGCTCGGCAGGTTTTCCTCGCACCAGGCGCGGTACTCGGCCGTGCTGTCGAAGGACCGGTAGCGGGCGTCGTCGAGGACGGGCTTGTAGGTCTTGATGAAAGCGTAGCGGAGGCGGGTCTCGAGGGGGCGGCGGGCGGCGGCTTCGAATTCGCGCCGCCACTCCTCGAGCTCGGCCTCCGAGGGCTGGCGATCGACGGGCGTGCTCATCGTTCGGAGCGCGGTCACGCGTTCGCAACGCGACGGCGGCAAGCTACCACGACCCTGCCGGACCGCTGCTCTTCGGAATGGCGGCCGGCGCGATCGCTGTTGCGCATCGCATCGCGAGGCGACCATGCGCCGAGCTGCCGAAATGCGCACCGACCGCAAGCTCTTCCCCGGCCCCCGTGCCGGCCGCTGGTGCCGTTCTTCCCGCGCGGCGACCGGACGCGCTCCGGCCCGGGAGGGTTCGGCCCAGGCGAGACTCCGGCGCCGGTCCTGACGGCGACGGCGGCTCCGACGGCGAGGTTTCCGGCGGCGGCCTCGCGGCGCGCCACGCCGCGGCGGCGTCGCGCAGCGCCGTCCACGCCGGCTTGCGCGAGAGGTCGGGGCGGAGCAGGCCGAGGCGGGCGATCCCGCCCCGCGGGTCGTCGACCAGCTCGTAGACGAAGATCCTGTGCAGCCAGCCGCGGCCGGGGCGGCCGGCGGTCCAGCCGGCGAGCAAGCCGCGCAGCTCGCGCGCCTGCCAGACCTCGCTCGGCACCCGCAGGATGCCCGCCGGCACGGTCGGCCAGCCGACCTCGGTGAGCCAGAACGGGCGGCCGAACCAGCCCGCCGCGACCAGCACCTCGCGCACCGACGGCGGCCACAGGTCCCAGGCGCGCGGGTCGCCGCCGGCGGTGGTCGAGCGCTCGAGCCGGCGGGTGACGTCGCGGTGGCCGTCGAGGTCGTAGAGGTGGTGGGTGGCGAAATCGAGCCGGTCGCCGGCGCGCAGCAGGACCTCGTGGAGCCAGCGGTGCCAGTCGCTGCCGCCGGCGGTCCACTGGCTCAACGCCGGGCCGCCGACCCGCGCCTCGGGCGACGCCGCGCGGATCGCCTCGGCGGCCGGAATCAGCACGCGGTCGATGTAGTCGTCGCGGTCGCCGGCGAAGAAGCGCGGCAGGTTGGGCTCGTTCCATACCTCCCAGTGGTCGACCGCGCCGCGGTAGCGGAGCGCGGCGGCGAAGCAGAAGAGCTGCCACTCGTCGACCCGGCGCGGCACGCCGACGCCGGGCCGGCCGTCGGTCGCCCACCCCGGCGTGCTCTGGAGCAGGCCGAGCACGGAGAGGCCCCGCGCGTGCGCGGCGGCGACCACCGCGTCGTAGCGCCGCCAGACGAAGCGGCCGGGGGCGGGCTGGATGTCGCTCCAGGCGAAGTCGACTCGCACCCAGCCGGCGCCGCCGGCCACCGCCTCGTCGAGCAGTCGGTGCAGGCGCTTGCCCTCGGGCGCGTGGGCGTTGACGCCGAACGGCGACGCCTCCTCGCCCGCGGCCGCGGCGGGCAGCGCGAGGGCGGCGAGCAGCAACGCCGCCGCGCCGGCGCCGGGA
>CAZNIX010000143.1:0-10371 GCA_964573125.1 uncultured Thermoanaerobaculia bacterium | reverse complement strand
ACCCGCCGCGGCGGAAGACGCCGGTGCCGCCGGCGCCGCGGCCGCCGGCGAGAGCGGCTCCGCGGGCACCGAGCCAGCCGGCGGCACCTACGAGCTGACCTTCCCGCCCTCGCTCGCCGTCTTCGACGGCCGCTTCGCCAACAACGGCTGGCTCCAGGAGCTGCCCGACCCGATCACCAAGCTGACCTGGGACAACGCCGCGCTGCTCAGCGGCGGCACCGCCGCCGACCTCGGCGTCGTCACCGGCGACGTGGTCGCGCTCGACGTCGGCTGGTGGACGGTCGAGGCGCCGGTGTTCGTGCTCCCCGGCCAGGCCGACGGCTCGATCGCGCTCGCCCTCGGCTACGGCCGCTGGGGCGCCGGCCGCGTGGGCAACCACCGTGGCGTGGCCGCCTATCCGCTGCGCACCGCGGCCGGCCTCGGCTTCACCTCCGTCGCGGTGAGCAAGACCGGCCGCCGCTACCCGCTCACCCAGACCCAGGAGCACTGGACGCTCGGCGAGCCGCTCACCCGGCAGAAGCGGCCGCTGGTGCGCGAGGCGACGCTCGAGGAGTACCGCGCGGACCCCCACTTCGCGCACGCGGAGCACGAGGAGGTCGAGCTGTTCCCCGAGCGCGTCTACGACTCCGGCCACCAGTGGGGGATGGTCGTCGACCTCAACGCCTGCACCGGCTGCTCGGCGTGCGTCGTCGCCTGCCAGAGCGAGAACAACGTCCCGATCGTCGGCAAGGAGCAGGTGGCGAAAAACCGGGAGATGCACTGGCTGCGGATCGACCGCTACTTCTCGGGCGATCCCGCCGATCCCGCGGCGGCGGCGGCCGATCCCGGCGTGGCGTTCCAGCCGATGCCCTGCCAGCACTGCGAGAACGCCCCCTGCGAGCAGGTCTGCCCGGTGGCGGCGACCGTGCACGACGCCGAGGGGCTCAACGCGATGGTCTACAACCGTTGCATCGGCACCCGCTACTGCTCGAACAACTGCCCGTACAAGGTGCGCCGGTTCAACTTCTTCAACTACACCAAGGACACGCCCGAGCTGGTCAAGCTGGCGATGAACCCGGACGTCACCGTCCGCTCGCGCGGGGTGATGGAGAAGTGCACCTACTGCATCCAGCGCATCAACGAGGCGAAGATCGAGGCCAAGCGCGCGGAGCGCCCGCTCGTCGACGGCGACGTGACGACCGCCTGCCAGCAGACCTGCCCGACCGAGGCGATCGTCTTCGGCGACCTGCTCGCCGAAGGCTCCCGGGTCGCCGCGGCCAAGCGCGGCGAGCGCAACTACACCCTGCTCGCCGAGCTGCACAACAAGCCGCGCACATCGTACCTCGCGCGGCTGCGCAACCCGAACCCGGAGTGGGGGGGGCGGGCGTGACCGGCCGCGCGCTCCGCCTGGCCGCGCTCGCCGCCCTGCTCGCGGCCGCCGCCGGCTGCCGCGGGCAGACCTCGTCGCGGCCGCCGATCCACCTCAACCCGAACATGGACCGCCAGCCGAAGCAGCTCGCACAGTCGGCGAGCGACTTCTTCGCCGACGGCGCGGCGATGCGCCGGCCGGTCGAGGGGACGGTCGCCCGCGGCGCCCTCGCCGCCGAGGAGGACCCGGCGCTCTGGCGCGGCGTCGACGCCGCGGGCCAGCCGCTCGCGGCGTCGCCGCTCGTGGCCGGCGAGGCGCTGCTCGTGCGCGGCCGCGAGCGCTACGGCATCTACTGCGCCCCCTGCCACGGCGACAACGGCAAGGGGCGCGGCGTGCTGTTCGAGCGCGCCGGCGTCGCCTCGGGCGACCTCGTCGGCGACGCGCGCATCCGCGGCCTCTCCGACGGCGAGCTGTTCGGGGTGATCACGAACGGCGTCGGCCTGATGCCCGGCTACGCCTACCAGGTGCCGCCGCCCGACCGCTGGGCGATCATCGCGCGGGTGCAGGAGCTCCAGGCGGGGGCGCGGCCATGAAGCTGCCGCGGAAGCTCCCCGGGCTCCCGGCCGGCAAGGCGGGCATCGCGCTCGGCGTCGTGCTCTTCGCGCTCGCGGCCGGCGCGGCCTGGCGGCTGGCGGTCTCCTTCGACCGCAAGCTCGCCTACCAGGCGCCGATCGCGGCCGAGGCGCCGCCGCCCACCCCGCGCGCCGAGGCGCTCGAAGCGCAGGCCGCGGCCGAGGCCGAGGCGGCGCGCACCCGTCCCTACGTCGAGTCCGAGTACCGCAAGTTCCCGGTGGTCGGCAGCCGGGTCGCGATCTGGTCGGTGGCGCAGCTCCACCTGCTGTTCGCGGCGTTCGTGCTCGCGGTGCCGATCTTCGCGCTGATCATCGAGTACATCGGCTACAAGACCGGCGACCAGCGCTACGACAAGCTCGCCTACGAGTTCACGAAGCTCTTGAGCGTGTCGTTCTCGCTCACCGCCACGTTCGGCGCCGCGCTGACCTTCATGTTGGTGATCCTCTACCCGAAGTTCACCAACTATCTGATGCACGTCTTCTCGCCGACCTTCCTCCCCTACGTGCTGCTTTTTTTCTTCGAGGCCGGCTTCCTCTACGCCTACTACTACGGCTGGGGCAAGTTCTCGCCGCGGGTGCATCTGTTCCTCGGTCTGATGCTCAACGTGGTCGGCACCGGCATCATGCTCATCGCCAACGCCTGGCTGACCTTCATGATGTCGCCGCGCGGCGTGGCCGAGACCGGGGCGCTGATCTCGACCTGGGAAGCGGTCACCAACTACACGTGGATGCCGATCAACATCCACCGGCTGATCGCCAACGTCGCGTTCGGCGGCTCGATCGCCGCCGCCTACGCCGCCTACCAGTTCTTGAAGGCCCGAAGCGACGCCGAGCGCGCGCACTACGACTGGATGGGCTACATCGGCAACTTCGTCGCCATCTCGGGCTTCCTGCCGCTGCCGTTCGCCGGCTACTGGCTGGCCTCGGAGATCTACGCGTTCTCGCAGACCATGGGCCTGACGATGATGGGCGGCGCCTTCTCCTGGCTGTTCATCATCCAGGCGGTCTTGATCGGCGCGCTGTTCCTGTTCGCCAACTGGTATCTCTGGCTGGGCATGGGGCGGGTGCCGGGGTCGGAGAAGTTCCGGCCCGCGACCAAGTGGCTGCTGGTCGTGATCGTCATCTGCTTCGCGATCTGGGCGACCCCCAGCTCGCCGATCTCGACCGCCCGGGAACTCCAGGCGATGGGCGGCGCCCGCCACCCCGAGCTGGGTACCCTCGGCGTGATGTCGGCGAAGAACACCGCGGTCAACCTGATGATCCTCGCCACCTACGTGTCGTTCCTGCTCTACCGCCGCTGCGGCCGCGACCCGGTCGTGCGCTGGCGCAAGGCGGGCAACGCGGCGCAGGCGGTGATCGTCGGCCTGGCGGCGACGTCGGTGGTCTTCTTCGGCGTCCTCGGCTACTTCGTCGAGGCCGCGGTGCGCATCCGGCTCTCGATCCCGCAGGTCCTCTCGGTGCTCGGCGCGATGGTGCTGGTGACCGCGATCGACGTCTTCCTCCTGCGCGGCGCGAAACGCCCCGACACCCGCTGGGGCCAGATCAGCCACCGCTCGCAGTACGCCCTGATCGTCCTCGCCGTCACCTTCACCTGGCTGATGGGACTGATGGGCTACGTCCGCTCCGGCCTGCGCCTCCACTGGCACGTCTTCGGCGTCGTCCGCGACACCTCGCCCGACGCCTTCACCCCGACCCTCGGCTTCGCCACCCGCGTCGTCTCCGTCACCGTCCTCATCTTCTTCGCCCTCATCGCCTTCGTCTTCTGGCTCGCCACCCTCGCCGGCAAGAAAGAAATGTCCCCCGCCGCCGCCACCCCCCTCCCGGCCGGCTTCACCCCGGCCCCCGCGACGGGCTACCACGCCTCCACCGCACTGCCGGGCGGGGGGCAGGGCCGGGTGGGGGCGGAGGCACCAGCACGCCATGAGGATCCCCGTCGAACTCAAGCTAGCCGCCCTCGCGGTGACCGCGACCGGCTTCTACGCCTGGGTGGGCCAGCTCGTCCCCCAAAAAGAAGTCCACCCCCCCGAAGTCGTCGAGATCGCCGCCGACGTCACCCCCGAACAGATGGTCGGCATCGGCAAGAAGATCTTCGAAGGCAAAGGCATCTGCATCACCTGCCACACCCTCGGCCGCTCCGGGGCCCTCCGCTTCCCCGACCTCGAGGGCGTCGGCGCCCGCGCCGGCAACCGCATCCCCGGGATGACCGACCTCGAATACCTCGTGCAGACCCTCTACGACCCCAACGCCTACATCGTCCCCGGCTTCATCCCCGGCATGCCGCCCGCGAACAAGCCGCCGGTCGGGCTCACCGACGACGAGATCAAGGCCGTGATCGCCTACCTCCAGAGCCTCGGCGGCGAGGTGACCGTGACCATGGCCACCGACCTTCACAACCTCGGCGGCGGCGGCGCCGCCTCGGCGCCGGCCGCGGCCGACAGCGCCGCGTCCGCCGAGCCCGCGTCCGCCGAGCCCGCGACCGGAGCGGAGGCCGAATGATCTGGTGGCTGTGGATTGCGGTCACCGCGGCGATGCTCGCGCTGCGCCTCCTGCGCTTCTTGCGCGTCGGCATGCTCGCCTGGGCGGCGGTCTGGCTGGCGGCGGTGTTCGTCATCCTCCGCTTCGGCTTCGCGACCCCGATCCCGGCCTCGGTGTTCAAGCTCTACCTGCTGATCGCGCTCGCGGCGGTCGCGCTCTACGTCTCCTCCGACGCCGAGCGCCTGCGCGAGTTCAGCCGCCCGCTGCTCGCGTTCGCCACCGAGCGCCGCTTCCTGGCGCCGCTCGCGCTCGTCGCCGTCGCGATCCCGGCGCTGGTCGCGTTCTCGATCTACCGCGGCATGACCCGGCCGCCGGAGGCGCCCAACTTCGGCCGCACGGTGCACCCGGCGCCGCCGGAGCTGATCTCGGTCCACGACGTCGACTACGACCTGATCGTCCTCGACAACCCCTACCGCCGGCTCGAGACCTCCGACCCCGCGGCCTTCGCCGGTCACCTCGCGCGCGGGCGCGAGGTCTACTACTCGAACTGCTTCTACTGCCACGGCGACCTGATGCAGGGCGAGGGGATGTTCGCGCACGGGCTCAACCCGATCCCGACCAACTTCCAGGACGTCGGCACGATCGCCCAGCTCCAGGAGTCGTTCCTGTTCTGGCGCATCGCCAAGGGCGGGCCCGGGCTGCCGACCGAGGGCGGGCCCTGGGACTCGGCGATGCCGGCGTGGGAGAAGTTCCTGACCGCGGACGAGATCTGGGACGTGATCCTGTTCCTCTACGACTACACCGGCGTGCGGCCGCGGGCGCGCCATGAGGAGGTCCACTGATGGTGGACCTCCTCTTGCCGCGCCCGCTCGGTTTTTTCCAGGGGGGCTTTTTAAGCCCCCCTCCCCGCGCGAGTGAATCGCGCGGGGGCCCCTCCCCCGAGTCGCCGCTGTCGCGGCGCGCGCCTGTGGGCGCGTGTCCGCCGCCACCATGGGTGCTTTGGGTGCTCTTGGTCCTCGCCGCCGCTCCGGCCGTGGCGCAGGACGACCTCGGCGCCCGCGTCTACGCCAAGTACTGCAGCCAGTGCCACAACGACAACGGCGACGGCCGCGGCATCGCGGCGCCCTTCCTCCAGCCGCCGCCGCGCGACTTCACCTCCGGCAAGTACAAGCTGCGCTCGACGCCGACCGGCACGGTGCCGACCGACGCCGACCTCGAGCGCTCGATCCGCAACGGGCTCCCCGGGACCGCGATGCCGGCGTTCCCCGACCTCACCGCGGCCGAATTGGCCGCGGTCGTCGCCCACGTCAAGTCGTTCTCCGACGCCTTCTCGGACCCCGAGGCGCGCGGCGAGCCGATCCCGGTCCCCCCGGCGCCGCCGGTCAGCGAGGAGCTGACGGCCAAGGGCCGGGAGATCTTCCAGACCAACTGCACCACCTGCCACGGCAAGCTCGGCCGCGGCGACGGCGGCACCGCGCCGCTCCAGCGCGACCAGTGGTACGGCGACTTCATCCGCGTCGCCGACCTCTCGATGCCCTGGCTGTTCCGCGCCGGGCCGACGCGCGAGGACGTCTACCGCGTGCTCGTCACCGGCCTCGACGGCACGCCGATGGCCTCCTACCTGGGCGCGCTCGAGGACGCCGACCTGTGGGCGATCGCGACCTGGATCGTCTCGCTCTCGGGCTACGACCCCGAGCCGCCGTACGGGAACCTCCTGCGCGCGGTCGGCGCCGAGGGCGACCTCGACCTCGCGCGCGGCCGGGAGCTGTTCGCGGCGGCGCCGGAGTCGATGTTCCCGGTGGTCGGCCAGGTCATGGAGCCCGGGCGGCAGTTCCACCCCGCGGCGCAGGCGGTCTCGGCGCGCGCGGTCTACAACGACGAGGAGATCGCGATCCTCCTCACCTGGCACGACATGCGCGCCGAGACCACCGGCCACAACGGCCTCGACCTGCCGGTGCCGCCCGCGGAGGAGGCGGGCGGCGCCGCGCCCGCCGGCGCGGGCGGGGAGGCGGAGGGCGACTTCTGGGGCGAGGCGGCCGCTGAGGAGCCCGCCGGGGCCGAGGACTTCTGGGGCGAAGCGGCGGCCGAGGAGCCCGCGGCCGAGGAGCCCGCCGCGGCCGACGACTTCTGGGGCGACGCGGCGGTCGCGGAGACCCGCGAGCCGCCCGGCGAGGGCGGCTTCTGGGAGGAGGACCTGTTCGCGCCCGCGGCGCCCGCCGGCCCGGACACCGAGTTCTCGGACGCGGTCGCGATCCAGCTCCCGGCGACCCCGCCCGAGGGCGTGGTCAGGCCCTACTTCCTGCTCGGCGACGCGCAGAACCCGGTCGAGGTCTGGTTCGTCGACCTCGGCGCGCCGGGCGAGGCGCGCGGCTGGGTCGCCCGCGGCGGCGCCGCGCTCGCCCCCGGCGAGACCGACCCGCCGGAGGTCGTCACCGCCTACGCGGACGGCGAGTGGGCGGTCGCGTTCAAGACCCGGCGCCGGCGCGGCGGCCGCTTCGCCGAGGGGGCGTTCCTGCCGGTCGCGTTTTCGGTCTGGGACGGCTTCCAGCGCGAGCGCGGCAGCCGGCGCGGCCTCACGCAGTGGCAGACGCTCTACCTCGAGCCGCGCGAGCGGCCGTCGCCCTGGGGGCCGATGCTGCGCGCCGGCCTGGGGGTCGCCGCGCTCGAACTGCTGATCATCGCCTGGGCGCGCCGGCGGGCGCGCCGCGGCGCCGCGCCGGAAGCGGCCGCCGCCCCCGAGGAGGAGGCCGCCGCCACGGCCTGAGCCACACGGCACGATTCCAACCGGCCGGCTCGTCCGGCCAGGAGCAGCCCGATGTACCAGAGCATCTACGTCCCGGTCGACAACTCCCCGCACTCCAACCGCGCGATCGAGAGCGCGCTCGCGCTCGGCCGCGCGTTCGAGGCGCGCCTGACCGGCTGCCACGTCTACGCGGCCCGGATGCACGACTACCGCTTCAAGCAGATGGAGTACACGCTCCCCGAGGAGTACCTGGTCGAAACCGAGCTGGCGCGCCAGCGCAAGATCCACGACAGCCTCATCACCATGGGGCTGGAGCTGATCTCCGACTGCTACCTCGAGGACCTCGACCGCCGCTGCCGCGAGGTCGGGTTGCCCTGCGAGCGCAAGATGATGGACGGCAAGCACGCGGTCGAGATCCTGCGCGACGTCGCCGGCTCCGACTACGACCTCGTCGTGCTCGGCGCGCTCGGCATCGGCCGCACGCGCGACAGCCAGCTCGGCTCGGTGTGCGCGCGGGTGGCGCGCGAGGCCGGCCGCGACACCTGGGTGGTCAAGCACGTCCCGGCCGAGGGCGAGCCCGAGCGCGACGCCATCCTGGTCGGGATCGACGGCAGCCCGCAGTCGTTCGGGGCGCTCCTGACCGCCGTCGAGCTGGCGAAGCGCTTCGGCAAGCGGCTCGAGGTGGTCGGGGTCTACGACCCGTACCTCCACTACGCGGTCTTCAAGGGCGTGGTCGAGGTGCTCACCGAGCGCGCGGCCAAGGTCTTCCGCTTCGAGGAGCAGAACCAGCTCCACGAGGAGATCATCGACACCGGCCTGGCGCAGATCTATCAGTCGCACCTCAACGTCGCCGAGTCGGTGGCGCGCGAGCACGGCGTCGAGGCGACCAAGACGCTGCTCGACGGCAAGGCGTTCCAGAAGGTCCTCGACCACGCGCGCAGGGTCGAGCCCTGGGTGCTGATCGTCGGCCGCGTCGGCGTCCACTCGACGGACGGCGAGGCGCTCGGCAGCAACACCGAGAACCTCCTCCGTCTCGCGCCGTGCGACGTGCTCCTGACCAGCCGCACCTACGTTCCGGAGCTGGACTTGAAGGCCGAGGAGTCGATCCACTGGACGCCCGAGGCCGAGGAGCGAATGACCCGGGTGCCGCCGCAGGTGCTCGGCATCGCGCGCACCGCGATCCTGCGCCTCGCGCTCGAGCAGGGGCACAGCGTGGTCTCGAGCGATCTCGTGACCGAGGCGATGGAGCGCTTCATGCCCAAGCGCACGGCGGGAGCGACCGCGAAGCTCGCCGAGGCGCTCGCGCTCGAGAAGGCGCGGCGCGAGCCGGTCTCGGTATGCAAGCAGTGCGGAGTGGCGGCCCGGACCGCCGCGCCCGAGGTGTGCACGGTCTGCGGCGCCCGCGACTTCGAGGTCGTGACCCCCGAGATGGTCGCCGCGATCGCCGAGCAGGAGGGCGGGGTCGAAGAAGAGACCACTTACGACGGCCGGAAGCTCGCCTGGACCCAGGACGCCAAGCAGGCGCTGCGCTCAATCGACGACCGCTACCAGCGCCGGCGCGCCAAGGCGCGGATCGAGAAGGCCGCCCACGGCCTGCGCATGGACCCGATCACCTTCGACTTCGCGCAGCGCTTCATCGCCGAGGAGACCGGCGTGCTCTACAAGCCGCACGCGGCGGCGAACGGCGCGGCGGGGACGGCCGGCAACGGCGCGAACGGGCACGGGGCGAACGGCTCGGCGGCGAAAGGGCACGTCCGCGAGGAGCACCGCGCGAACGGGCACGCCGACGGCACCGGCGCGAACGTCCGCGCGGCCGGTTCCTCCGCGCCGGATCGCGACGGCGGAGCAGCGCGGACCGCCGGCGCGCCGAGCCGCGACCCCGACGGCGGCGCGTCCGGGGCCGGTGAAGGGACCGGCGCTGCGGTCGCCCGGGTCGGTGCCGGCTCCGAGTCCGAGCTCGCGATCGTCGCCCGCGACGACCAGGGCAACCCGCTGCTCTCGCGGTGCGCGTGGACCGCCGACGCGGTCGCTCGCGTCCTGCGCGTCCCCGCCGGCTTCATGCGCGATCGCACCCAGGGGCGGGTCGAGGAGCTGGCCGCCGGACGCGGCGCCGAGGTCGTCGACCTCGAGCTGGTCGAGGCCGGGATCGAGCTCGGGCGCCGCGCGATGGCCGAGATGCTCGTGCAGCAGGAGGCGGCGGAGAAGGCGGCGGCTCCGGCCGCGGCTGGAACCCCCGGCAACGGCAACGCCGCCGGGACGACCCCGCGCGATGCCGCCGCCGGCAACGGCGAGGCCGCCGCCACGGGCTCCCGTGAGGCGACAGTCGGCAACGTCGCCGCCGCCGGCGACGGCGAAGCCGCCGGCAAGGCCGGCGGCGGAGCCTGCCCGTTCCATCACGCAACGACCGCGGACCAGGCGCGCGCGGCGGTGGCCGGCGGCTGCCCGTCGGCCCGTGCGGGCGCGCACGGGGCCGGCGACGAGGCCGAGACCGGCGACCGCCCGGCGCTCGCCCTCAACGAAGTCGGCTTGATGTCCGAGCTGGTCCGGAAGCGCCGCGAGCTCGGCGACGGCGCCGGCGGCGAGTAGCCGCCCGCGGTGCCCTCCTACCGCTTCTGCCGGCCGGACGACCTGCCGCTCCTCGTTCGCGCGCTCGCGGACTGCTGGGGCGTCCACTTCCCCGGCGAGCCGGCGCCGACCCTCGAGCGCTTCCGCCGCGAGATGAAGGAGCTGGACGTCTGGCCGTCGAGCTGCATGATCGCGCTCGGCGGCGCCGGCGGCCGCGAGCCGATCGCGGTCCTGATCGGCACCCGGCGCCCGGCCGAGGTGCTGGTGCTGCACGTCGGCGTCCGCCCCGACCACCTCCGCCAGGGGCACGCGAGCCACCTCTTGACCTCGCTGTCGCAGAAGCTCGCCGTCCTCGGTCCCGAGCGCCTGGTCGCCGAGGCGCCGCGCGGGATGGCGGCGGCGGAGGGACTGCTCGCCGCGGTTGGCTACCAACCCGAGGCGGTCTACACCGACTGGACGCTGGCCGGCGACGCGCTCGCCGCGGCCGCCGCGACGCCGGTGCCCGAGGCGATGATCGTCTCCGCGACCGTAGGCGCGCTGGCCGCCGCCGGCGCGCTCGCGCCGCCGCCGGGCGTCGCCTGGGAGCGCCAGCGGCCGACCCTGTTGCA
>CAZNIX010000142.1:1416-10384 GCA_964573125.1 uncultured Thermoanaerobaculia bacterium | reverse complement strand
AGTTCCTCGCGTTCGTTGCCGGCGGCAATTGCTGGCTCGAAGGCTCGATCATTGCCCACATTGGCGTCGAAAAGAGCGTCAACCAGGTGGCGGCGTTGTCCGGCCAGTATCGGGTCGAGGCCGGCGGTACCGGCACCGAGGGCAGCGGCGGGTCGGGCTCCGACTCGGGCCGGGACCGAGACGCCCCGGCGCGCGTCCCGGGCATCGCCGGTGCGGAGACGGGCTGGCGACCGTCGCCGGCCGGGCTGCGCGCCGCCCTCGCCAAGGCGCGCGCGCTCGGCGTCAAGGAGGCCGGGCGGCGCGCCCTTCGTCGCCTCCTCGGCCTCCCCGGCGCGCCGCTGATCGCCGATCCGCGCACCCAGGCCCAGCTCCGCGCCCAGGCCTGGCTGCTCCGCCACCTCGACGCCGCGGCGGCGAAGCGCCGTGCCGTCCAGGCCAGGCGCCGAGTGCCCGACCGCGAGATCCTCGCCCGCTTCCCGCCCTGGCTGGTGCCCACCTACCCGGGCGACGAGGCGCTGTTCGCGAGCCCGGGCTTCCGCGCCTGGCTGCCGGGCGAGCTGCCGCTGATCGAGAGCACGCTCGGCGAGGTGATGCAGTACGGCGACGAGGTGCGCCCGGCGAGACGGATCACGCCGGAGGAGATCCTCCGGCATCGCGACGACGACCGCCGCTAGCCCCCGATGTACGACATCTCGACCTTGGGCAGGGCGGCGGTCGCGGCCGTGCGCAGCTCGCTGTAGCGGTCGTCGCGGGCGCGCCAGACGCGGTCGAGCAGCGCCCCCAGCTCGGCGTCGGAGGCGCCGGCGCGGAGCGGGGCGCGCAGGTCGGTGCCCTGGGCGGCGAAGAGACAGGTGTAGAGCTTGCCCTCGGCCGACAGCCGCGCCCGCGTACAGTCGCCGCAGAACGGCCGGGTGACCGAGGTGACGAGGCCGATCTCGCCGCCGCCACCGGCGTAGCGGTAGCGGCGCGCGACCTCGCCCGGGTAGTTCGGCGGCACCGGCTCGAGCGGCAGCGCGGCGCCGATGCGGGCGACCACCTCGTCGCCCGGCACCACGTCGTCGAGCCGCCAGCCGTTGGTCGCGCCGACGTCCATGTACTCGATGAAGCGGACGACGACGCCGGTGCCGCGGAAGCGGCGGGCGAGGTCGACCACCGTGTGGTCGTTGACCCCGCGGTGGACGACCGCGTTGACCTTGACCGGGGCGAGACCGGCGGCGAGGGCGGCGTCGATGCCGGCGAGCACGCGCGCGACCGGGAACGCGGCGTCGTTCATCGCCCGGAACACCGCGTCGTCGAGCGAGTCGAGGCTGACCGTCACCCGGTCGAGCCCGGCCGCCGCCAGCGGACCGGCGAGCCGCTCGAGCAGCGCGCCGTTGGTGGTCAGCGCCAGCTCGACGCCGGGGATCGCCGCGAGCATGCGCACGAGATCCGGCAGGTCGCGGCGGAGCAGCGGCTCGCCGCCGGTCAGCCGCACCTTGGTCACCCCGCGCGCCGCGAACAGCCGCGCCAGGCGCGCGATCTCCTCGAAGGTCAGGATCTCGGCCCGCGGCAGGAACTCGTGGTCCCGGCCGAAGACCTCCCGCGGCATGCAGTACCGGCAGCGGAAGTTGCAGCGGTCGGTGACCGAGACCCGCAGGTCCCCGAGCGGCCGGCCGAGCCGGTCGCGCGGGGGCGGAGCGGTCGGGGACTCGGCGGCGGGGGTCACGCCCGCAGTCTAACTCCAGCGCCCCTCGGCCACCCGCTCCC
This sequence comes from uncultured Thermoanaerobaculia bacterium, assembly GCA_964573125.1. GTDB lineage: Bacteria > Acidobacteriota > Thermoanaerobaculia > Multivoradales > JBCCEF01 > CAVSQV01. Next base: position 8,638 of record CAZNIX010000142.1, on the reverse strand, counting down.
GGCTACTCCTTGCGCGAGCAGTCCACCCGCGGGTCGTTCCGCGGTCCGACCAGCAGGCAGTCGCGCTTGCCGACCGGCTCGACGTCGAGGCTCGAGCCGACCCCCAGTTCGTCGCCGACGATCTCGACGTGGGCGCGGGCGATCGCGTCCTTGGCCTCGGGGAAGGCGGCGAGCAGCGCCGCGCGCGCCTCGTGCTCCTCGTCGATCAGCACATCCTCGGTGACCAGGGTCACCGCCTTGAGCCGCCGGCCGGCGATCTTCGCCAGCGGGCCGTCGTGCTCGCAGCAAGGCCAGACCCGGAACTCGATCTTCTCCTTCGGCACCTCCTGCGTGTAGTTGGCGATCACGTCCAGCTCGTCGCGGCTGATGACTTCGACCACGCAGTTGAGGAACGGCGCCGGCTGTCCGGACGGCGGCTGGAACCCGAGCAGGCGCCAGATGTCGGGGCAGTCGACCTCGGTGGTGCGGTTGGCGCGCAGCTTGAACGCCTCGAGCGGGGTCACCTTCCCGGTGCGCGGATTGCGCTCGCCGACGCTCACCTTCTTGCGCGCCTCGACGGTCTTGTCGGCCGGGTTGTGGACGACGATCTTGGTCGCGTAGAGGCCGGGGGTCACCGGCCCGAGGAACGGCGGCGGCGTCGACGGCTGCTGGCCGCAGTCGAACTTCGCGGTGTAGACCTTGACCGGAATGCGCAGCTCGGGCGTCCGCGGGCAGTGGCAGCCGCCGGTGAACCGGTAGCAGCCCGGGCCGGTGCAGTCGATCTCGCCGGGGGTGTCCTGCTCGACCGGCGGCAGCGTGTCGAGCGCGGGGTTGACCACCTCGCGCCGGTCCTCGGCGACCACCCGGCCACCGACGACCACCAGGCTCTGGATGTCGAAGCGGCCGCGCCAGGTGGTTTCGTCGTCGTTCGCGCGCACCTCGCCGCCCGAGCGCTGCTTCGGGTTCTCGACCAGGGTCACCGGGCCGCTCGGCGAGCCGAGCTGGAACGCGACCATCTCGACCGCCACGGCGCCGTCGCGGGGCACGCCGCGGCGCACCACCGCGGGTCCGGACAGCTCCGTCTTCTGGGGCGGCAGGCCCTTGCCGAGCGCGCCCGCGTCGAACGACGCACGGCTGCGGAAGACGTCGAGACCGGCGCTCAGGGCGACCTCCGGGAGCGGCTCGGCGCAGCCCGGATCGTCGCCGTCGATCTTGCCGTCGCGGTCGTTGTCGGTGCCGTCCGCGCAGGCGTCGGCGACGCCGTCGCCGTCGGTGTCGGCGAGCGCGAAGCTCTCCGGCGTGCTCTCCCGGCTGCCGGGGTCGGCGCCGAGCGCGGTCTCGAGGTTGTCGGCGAAGCCGTCGCGGTCGCCGTCCAGCTCGGCCGGGAGCTGGGCCGCGGCGGGCGCGGCGAGCAGCAGCAGACCGAACGTGGCGGCGGCCAACGGGCGCGCCGCATGGGGAGTGAGGGGCATGGGAACCTCCTTGGTCCCGCCTGGTGCGAGACCACCCGCGAGCGCGCGGGACCGACGCCCGCGGGTGCTCGGGGCGACGGCGAGAAGGCGCTGTCGGCCGGAGCCCTCTCACGGTTCTCCCCGCCGACCACCCCGCGCCCGCCGGCTCGCGATGGCCGGCAAGCGCTCTCTGTGAGGACTTCTTGAATCCGAGTCTAGCGAATATCGTGAGGCGTCGCCAGCGCTTGCGCCGCGACCACCAGCCCCACGGCCTCCACCCGCTCGTGCAGCGGGAAGCGCTCCTCCCCCGGGTAGACGACGTAGAGTCGCTCGAGAGCGAGATCTTCGAGCGCGGAGTGCATCGAGCGGGTGGTCCCGGGCGCCGACGTCCGCTTGAACTCGAACCCCAGGCGCTTGCCCCCGTCGATCACCACGAGGTCGAGCTCGGCTCCCTGATGGGTCGCCCAGAAGTAGCACCGGTCCCAGGGGACTCCGAGGACGCGGACGACCTCCTCCATGGCGAAGCTCTCCCACGAGGCGCCGACCTTCGGATGACCGAGGAGCTGGTGCCGGGTGACGAGACCGAGCAGGGTATGGAGGAGCCCGGTGTCGCGCAGGTAGACCTTGGGCGACCGCACCTGGCGCTTGCCGAGGTTCTCGAACCAGGGCGGGAGCTGCCGCACGACGAGCGCGTCGGTCAGGGCGTCGAGGTAGCGGCGGACGGTGGGACCGGTCACGCCGAGACCGCGGCCCACCTCCGCCGCGTTCCAGGTCTCGCCGTGGTAGTGCGCGACCATGGTCCAGAACCGGCGCATCGTGGTCGCCGGAACCCCCACGCCGAGCTGCGGCAGGTCGCGCTCGAGGAAGGTCTTGATGAACGCCTCGCGCCAGAGCGCGCTCCGCTGATCGTCGGCGGCGAGGAAGGAGCGCGGGAAGCCGCCGCGCAGCCAGAGCGCGTCCCGCGCCTCGATCCCGACCTCGTCCAGGCGCAGCGGCGGCAGCTCATGGTAGGCGATCCGTCCCGCCAGCGTCTCGGAGGACTGGCGGAGGAGATCCGGCCCGGCGCTGCCGAGCACCAGGAAGCGAGTCGCGTTGTCAGGTCGATCGACGAGCACCCTGAGGAGCGGAAACAGGTCCGGGGCGTTCTGGATCTCGTCGATGACGACCAGGCCCTCGACCGGCTCGAGGGCGAGCTTCGGATCGGCCAGCCGCGCCCGGTCGGTCGGGTCCTCGAGGTCGAAGAAGACGAACGGCTCCGCCCGGTCTTCGACGAACCGGCGGGCGAGAGTCGTCTTGCCGACCTGGCGGGCACCCAGCAGGCCAACCACTGGAAACTGCTGGAGCAGGCTCTCCAGCGCCGCCCGGTGTACTGGTCGGTCGATCACCCCCGGACGTTACCATGAAAATCGAACGCCGGACATTTGATTTTCATGGAACTCGCCCCGGGACGGCTTCGGCCGCCGACGGCAGAGGGGGGCTGGAACCGCCCCCTCAATACCGATAGTGCTCCGGCTTGTACGGCCCCTCGAGCGGGACGCCGAGGTAGTCGGCCTGTTCGCAGGTGAGCCGGGTCAGCTCGACGCCGAGGTGGTCGAGGTGGAGGCGGGCGACCTCCTCGTCGAGGTGCTTGGGCAGGACGTAGACCTTCTTCTCGTACTGGCCGGCGTTGCGCCACAGCTCGAGCTGGGCGAGCACCTGGTTGGTGAACGAGGCCGACATCACGAAGCTCGGGTGGCCGGTGGCGCAGCCGAGGTTGAGCAGGCGCCCCTCGGCGAGCACGAGCACGCTGTGGCCGTCGGGGAACACCCACTCGTCGTACTGCGGCTTGATCTGGACCCGCTCGATGCCCGGGAGCTTCTTGAGCCCGGCCATGTCGATCTCGTTGTCGAAGTGGCCGATGTTGCCGACGATCGCCTTGTCCTTCATGCGCGCCATCTGCTCGGCGGTGATCACGCCGCGGTTGCCGGTCGAGGTGACGAACACGTCGGCGCGCTCGAGCATGCTCTCGAGGGTCTTGACCTCGAAGCCCTCCATCGCCGCCTGGAGCGCGCAGATCGGGTCGATCTCGGTGATGACCACCCGGCAGCCCTGGCCGCGCAGCGACTGGGCGCACCCCTTGCCGACCTCGCCGTAGCCGCAGACCACCGCGACCTTGCCGCCGAGCATGACGTCGCTGGCGCGGTTGAGGCCGTCGATCAGCGAGTGGCGGCAGCCGTAGATGTTGTCGAACTTGCTCTTGGTCACCGAGTCGTTGACGTTGATCGCGGGGAACGCGAGCGTGCCGTCCTTCATCATCTGGTAGAGGCGGGCGACGCCGGTCGTGGTCTCCTCGGAGACGCCGCGGACGCCGGCGGCGGCGCGCGTCCAGCGCCCGGGGTCGGCGGCCAGCTCGCGGCGCAGCAGGTCGAGGATCACCCCCCACTCATCGGGCTCGGTCTCGGCGTCGAACGGGGGCACCGCGCCGGCGCGCTCGAACTCCGCCCCCTTGTGCACCAGGAGCGTGGCGTCGCCGCCGTCGTCGACGATCAGGTCGGGGCCGCCGCCGTCGGGCCAGGCGAGCGCCTCGGAGGTGCACCACCAGTACTCCTCGAGGGTCTCCCCCTTCCAGGCGAAGACCGGGATGCCGCGCGGCTCGGCTGCGGTGCCGCCGGTCTCCGGCCGGCCGACCGCGACCGCCGCGGCGGCGTGGTCCTGGGTCGAGAAGATGTTGCACGACACCCAGCGGACGTCGGCGCCGAGGTGCGCGAGGGTCTCGATCAGGACCGCGGTCTGGACGGTCATGTGCAGGCTCCCCATGACGCGGGCGCCGGCGAGCGGCTTCTCCGCACCGTGGCGGGCGCGCAGCGCCATCAGCCCCGGCATCTCGTGCTCGGCGAGCCGGATCTCGCGCCGCCCCCAGTCGGCGAGCGCGAGGTCGGCGACCTTGAACGGCACGCGCCCGACGGCGCGGGCGGCGTCGAAGGGATGGACGGAAGTCGGAGCCTGCCCGGTCGCGGTCTCGGCCGGTGCGGCGGTGGCGGTCGTGGTCATGGGTCGATCCTCATCGGGGTCATCGGGTGGGGTAGAAGGCCGGCGACCGGCCGGCCGCCGGCCGCGATCGTTGAACATCTGGAGTGCCGCTGTCAACCGGACCCCGCAGAGCCGCGCTCCGGTCCCCGCCGGAAGGCCGGTAGCAGCCCCAGGGGCCGAGCCGGAACTTCCGTGGCCCGCCGGCCCGACCCCGCGCCCCGACGGGGCGCGCGGCGGCGCGTGCGCCGCCGAGACAGGGGAGGGGACCCGGGCGATTCACTCGCCCGGGGAGGGGGGGCGCAGCCCCCCTCGAAAAACTCAGCCCGCGCGCCCCGCCAGGCGCGCGAACGGCGGGCGCAGCGGCTCGGGCATCCGGCACGGCTTGCCGGTGGCGGCCTCGACCCAAACGTGGTCGGTCGTGCCGGTGGCAAGCCGCTCGCCGTCGCGGCTCACCCGGTAGGCGAACGACAGGCCGCGGCTGCCCAGCCGCGCCATCGAGCAGGCGACCGCGACGGTGTCGCCGTAGCGCGCCGGCTGCCGGTAGCCGACCTCGACGCGGGAGACCATCAGGTGGTAGCCGAGGCGCTCGATCTCGGCGTAGTGGAAGCCGCTCTCGGCGCACAGGCGGGTGCGTGCGATCTCGAACCAGACCGGGTACTGGGCGTGGTGGACCACCCCCATCTGGTCGGTCTCGGCGTAGCGCACCTCGACGTCGATCACGATCTCGACCGGCGCGGACTGCGGTTCAGTCATCCGCGTCGCCCTCGCTGGCGGTCCCTACCCCCGGGCCGGTGCGTGAGTCTCCCTCCCAGGGTTGGTCCGGGCCGGTGCGTGAGGCTCCCTCCCAGGGCACGGCGCCGGCTTCTCGGGTGCGAGTGGCGGTCGGCCGGCGCCTCGTCAGCCCGCGCGCACTTCCGCCTCGGCCTTCCGCGACGATCCGTTGAGCGCGCGGTCCGGCGTCCCTGGGAGGGAGCCTCACGCACCGGCCCTCCTTGCCACGTTGGGGGAAGGGAGCCTCACGCACCGTCCCTCCTCGCCATGGCGTCCCCGGCAGAGAGACCCACCGGCGGCACTTTCTCGGCGGACGGGTGGCGCGGTTGGGACGCGCCGCGGCTGTGGCGGAGGACGGTCGTGAGGATCTTCCAACCGGCGAGGACGGTGCCGCGGAGGGTGCCGGTGATCTTCGAGACCCCGACGCGCCGGCGGTAGGAGACCGGTACCTCGGCGACGCGCAGGCCGGCTCGCAGCGCCTTGACTTGCATCTCCGCGGTCCAGCCGAAATCGGGGTCGGCCATCCCGAGCCGCTGGAGCGCCGGCCAGACGACGGCGCGGAACGGCCCGAGGTCGGTGTAGCGATGGCCGTAGAGGAGCCGGATCAGCCAGCAGGCGACCAGGTTGCCGGCGCGCGCCTGGGGGAGGAGCGCCCCCGGCTCGCGCTCGCCGAGCACGCGCGAGCCGATCACCAGATCCGCCGCGCCGTCGAGGATCGGCGCGACCACCCGCGGCAGCTCGTCGGGATGGTCGGAGTAGTCGGCGTCGAGGAAGGCGACGATGTCCGGCGGATCGTTCGCGCGCAGCCAGCCGAGCCCGGCGAGGCAGGCGCTACCGTACCCCGGCCGCGGCGCCGCGACCACCACCGCACCGCCGTCGCGCGCCACCCGCGCGGTGCCGTCGGTCGAGCCGTTGTCGGCTACCACGACGTGCCGCAGCCAAAGCGCCGGCGACGTCGCCCCGTTTGCTCCCGGGCGCCGCAGCGCCGCCAGGTCACCAAGAACCAGCGACAGCGAGGCCTCCTCGTTGAGCGCGGGGATCACGACATCGACGGTGGTGGTCGGCACCGGGGGATTCTATCGGGCTCGGGCTCGGTCCCCTGCCAGGGTCCGGCGGCCGATCGCGAGGTAGCAGCGACAGGGAGGTCGCTCGCCTACCTCCTACCTGCGCCCCGTCCAGTAGAACGGCCGCCTCCGCCGGTGAGCCACCGCGAGGATGCGGATCTCGCGGTCGCGGATCGTGTAGAGCAGTGCGTAGGGGAAGGTCGGGAGCGGCTTGCGGCGGACGTTGCCTCGAACGATCCGCGCGGCCTCGGGAACTCCGCCACGAAGTCGAGGCCGGCCGCCACGGCACCGAGAAACCGATCGCGTAGCGCCTCGGATTCCGATTCGTATTGGACGGCTGCGTCTCGCAGGTCCTGTCGAGCTTCCGGGCTGAACGAGACGTTCCGCACGCTCAACGACGCGCACTGAGCTCGGCCAGCACGTGCTCGGCGGGAATGCCCTCGACTCTGCCGGCGTCCCACTCGCGCTCGCGCCGCTCGGCTTCGTCGAGCCAGAGCCGTTCGACCTCCGCCTCGGGGAGGTCGTCGAGACTTGCGAGCAGGCTCTCGGCCAACCGGGCTCGCGACTTGGGATCCAGCTTGAGGGCTTCCGACTCCAACTCGTTCAGCGTCATGGTGCAGGCGAGTATACAGGTCTGCCGCTCGAGAGACTGACCAAGGAGCGGCTCATCCCCCGTGCTAAACTCTGCGCCCCGAAACGCCGGCCCGGCCGGCCCCGGGCCGCCGGGTCCGCCATGCCCGTCCATCCCTACCAGGACCGCTTTCCGCGCCTCGGGGAGCGGGTGTTCGTGGCGCCCGGGGCGACGGTGGTGGGGGAGGTCGAGCTGGGGGACGACGTCTCGGTCTGGTTCGGCGCGGTGGTGCGCGGGGACGTGAACTGGGTGCGGATCGGCGCCGCCACCAACCTCCAGGACGGGGCGATCGTCCACGTCACGCACGACACGCACCC
>CAZNIX010000142.1:0-1406 GCA_964573125.1 uncultured Thermoanaerobaculia bacterium | reverse complement strand
TCGGGATCGGCGCGCGCGTGCTCGACGGCGCGGTGGTCGAGGCCGAGGCGCAGGGCGGGGCGGGCGCGGTGGTGGCGCCGGGCACGCGCGTGCCGGCCGGGCACCTCGCGCTCGGGGTGCCGGCGCGGGTGGCGCGGCCGCTGTCGGCGGCGGAGCGGCGGGCGATCGGCGAAATCCGCGACCGCTACGTCGGCTTGAAGGAGCGCTACCGCCTCGCGCTCGGCGACGGCGTCGCCGCGCCGGAGGCGGCCGCGCGCCGGTAGGCGGCGACCGCGGACTCGTCGGCGCGCGTGGCGAGGCCGCGATAGAAGCGATCAGGCGGCGAAGACGACGAGGGGATCACGATGCTGGAACGGCGGGGGGCCGGGACGCTCGGCCCGGGCGACATCGGCGCGCGGGTCAAGCTCCAGGCCTGGGTGCAGCGGCGGCGCGACATGGGTGGGCTGATGTTCTTCGACCTGCGCGACCGCAGCGGCGTCGCGCAGGTGATCGTCCGCCCCGACGAGCGGCCCGAGATCGCCGCCGCGCTCGCGCCGGTGCGCGCCGAGTGGGTGGTCGAGGTCGAGGGCGACGTGGTCGCGCGCGAGAGTCCGAACCCCGAGCTGCCGACCGGCGCGATCGAGGTCGTCGCCGAGCGCGCGGCGATCCTCGCGCGCAGCAAGCCGGTGCCGTTCGTGCTCGACGCCGAGCCCGACGCCACCGAGGAGACCCGCCTGCGCTACCGCTTCCTCGACCTCCGGCGCGCCGAGCTGCAGCAGAACCTGATGCTCCGCTCGCGCGCCGCGCTCGAGGTGCGCACCTACTTCGACGAGCGCGGCTTCGTCGACCTCGAGACCCCGATGCTCACCCGCTCGACCCCCGAGGGGGCGCGCGACTACCTGGTGCCGTCGCGGGTGCACCGCGGGAGCTTCTACGCCCTGCCGCAGTCGCCGCAGATCTTCAAGCAGCTCTTCATGGTCGCCGGGTTCGAGCGCTACGTCCAGATCGCGCGCTGCTTCCGCGACGAGGACCTGCGCGCCGACCGCCAGCCGGAGTTCACGCAGATCGACGTCGAGATGTCGTTCGTCGGCGAGGAGGACGTCTACGCGGTCGCCGAGGGGCTGGTGCGCCGCCTCTTCCCCCTGGTCGGGATCGAGCCGCCCGATCCCTTCCCGCGCCTGACCTGGGCCGAGGCGATGGCGCGCTACGGCTCGGACCGGCCCGACCTCCGCTACGGCCTCGAGATCGCCGACTTGACGGCGCGGCTCGGGGCGAGCGGCTTCCGCGGCTTCGCGAGCGCGGTCGCCGAGGGGGGGGTGGTGCGCGGGCTCGCGCTCCCGGCCGCGACCGGCGCAGGCGCCGCGAGCCGCAAGCAGGTCGACGGCTGGGCCGAGGTGGCGCGCCGGCACGGCGCCGCCGGCGTGCTC
>CAZNIX010000141.1:0-10391 GCA_964573125.1 uncultured Thermoanaerobaculia bacterium | reverse complement strand
GCGGCCGGCCGGTACGGCGCCGGCGCCGTCGAGCGGCAGCTCCGGCGCGCGCGGGTCGAACGGCGCGAGCAGGCGCCCGCCGTCGCCCGCGACGACCGCGCCGACGACCGCCTCGACGGGCAGGACGTCGGCCGGGGAGGCGCCTCGACGCCCCGTGGGAGAAGCGAGCCCTTCGATTGACACGCTGGTCGGCTCTTCCTAGAATCGCGGAGCCGCCGCGGCCGGAGCCGCGGCCCGCCTGCCGGCGGCAGATCCCGGGCGAAAGTGGCGGAATTGGTAGACGCGCAGGATTCAGGATCCTGTGGCCGCAAGGCCGTGGGGGTTCGAGTCCCCCCTTTCGCACCAGCCTTCCCGTCCCGCGGCGCAGCCTAGCAGACTCGCTCCGGCGCCTACGGCGCGGTCGCCGACCAGCCGCCGGTGTCGCCGCTCTCGAATCCGTCGGCGAAGAGCACGCCGCCCGCGCCGTCGAGGACGTGGACGACGACGTTGCTGTTGGTGTCCTGCGTGCCGGCCGCGACCTCGGGCCGGCCGTCGCCGTTGAGGTCGCCGAGCGGGTGGACGCTGAACACGCGGTTGCCGGTGTCGTAGGCCCACCGGATCGCGCCGGTCAGCCCGTCGAGCGCGTAGACGTGGTAGTCGAACGAGCCGGCGACGACGTCCTCGTGGCCGTCGCCGTCGAGGTCGCCGATCGCGCGCGCGCTCCACACGTCGCCGCCGTTGAGGGTGCCGACCGGCGTGTGCCAGAGCCGGACGCCGGTCGCGCCGTCGAGCAGGCTGACCGCGTTCTCGAACGAGCTGACGATGACCTCCGGCACGCCGTCGCCGGTGGTGTCTTCGAGCAGATCGACCATCACCCCGTACTCGGGCACCTCGGTGCTCGCCCAGACGAGCGTGCCGGCGGCGCCGTCGAGCGCGCGGATGGCGCTGCCGTTCGTGGTCCAGAGCACGGCCAGGGCCTCGGCGACGCCGTCGCCGGTGACGTCGGGAAGCACCCCGACGGCGTAGGCGGTCACCCCCGTCGTGTACTGCCAGAGAAGAGCGCCGGTCGGCGATCCGGTGCCGCCGTCGAGGGCGAGGATCCGCTGCGCGAAATCGCCCGCGGCGGCGAGCACGTCGTCCTTGCCGTCGCCGCTCGCGTCGCCGAGGTTGCGCAGCGAGAGGATGGCGTCGGCGGCCTGGTAGCGCCAGCGCACGGTCGCCTGGCCGCCGCCGCCGCTCGCGCCGTCGATCAGGTAGACCGCGTCGGCGTCCGAGCCGACGCCGAACGCGACCTCGGGCACTCCGTCGCCCGAGACGTCGGCCAGCTCGGCGAGCGAGTAGACCCAGCCCGACTCGGGCGCGAGATAGGTGTCGAAGCGCCAGTGGATCGCGCCGGTCGCGCCGTCGAGGCGGTAGGCGGTGCGCCCGCCCCAGGCGGTGCCGGCGAGCACGTCGGCGAAGCCGTTGCCGTCGGCGTCCGAGGCCGGCACCAGGCACTGGTCGCCGTAGGGCGAGCCGCCGGAGACGCCGTCCGCGGTCTCGAGACTCCACACCACGGTCGCCGCGCCGGCGCTCGCGCCGTCGAGCAGGAAGACGTTGTCGGTGCCCGACTCGTCGATCCCGACCAGCACCTCGGTCCGGCCGTCGCCGTCGACGTCGGCCATCGCCCGCACCACCGGCGCGTTGTCCGGCCCGGTGAAGAAGAACAGCCGATGCCCGGCGCCCACGCCGAGCGTGCCGGCGCGGCCGGCGGGCGTCTCGGCGGGCGCCTCGGCCCGCGCGCGCAGCACCTCGCGGACCCACTCGCCGGCGCCGGCGGCGGAGGCGCTGCCGGAGGTCACTGGCACTAGCACGCTGGCGAGGGCGAGCCGCATCAGGGGTTTCATCGAACCGCCGCTCCTGCCTCCTGCGTCCAGTGGCTTCGATCCGGGAGTGTACAACCCGCAGGCACGATCGCCAGGCCGGTCACCAGACCAGCCGGATGCCGAAGGCCTCGAGCTCCCGATCGCGGCTGATCAGCGGCAGCTCTTCGAGCTCGCTCTGCGCGGCGAGCATGCGGTCGAAGGGATCGCGGTGCGCCTGCGGCCAGCCCCCCGCGCGCTGCGCGTGACGGATCGTGACGGGGAGCTCGCCGAAACCTGCGCGCTCGACCCACCCCGAGATGTCCTGCGCCACCAGCGTCGCGCCCGGCAGCTTCCCCAGCCGGTGCTTCGTGCTGATCTCCCAAGCCGACGCGCTCGAGACCGCGATCTCGTTGCCGGCGTCCGCGACGATCCCCCGCACGGTCTCGGACAGCCGAGGGTCGTCGAACAGCCACCAGAGCAGGGCGTGGGTATCGAGCAGGAACCTCATCGCTCCCAGGCCTCGAGCTCCTCGTCGGGTAGGGGCTCGAAGAAGCTCTCGTCGACCGTACCCGACAGCAGACCGGGCCGCCGCGCGGGAGGCGGCTCGAGCGGGCAGATTCGCGCGTACGGCGTACCCCGCTTGGCGATGATGACCTCTTCCCCCGCATGCGCGCGATCGAGGAGGCTCGAGAGATAGGTCTTGGCCTCGTGCACGCTGACGGTCTTCATGCCCGGTATCTTAGTCATGAGATCTGACTTAGTCAACCAACTCCACCGAAACCGTGTGAACGGCCGGTGGGCTTCTACTCCACCGTCGGCGCCGGGATCGGCGGCCCGTCGGCCAGCCGTTCGACCGCGACCACGCTGACGTCATCGGCGAGCGCCGCGTCGCGGACGTGGCGGTCGAGGGCGGCGGCGACGCGGTCGTGGACGGCGGCGGCGCCGCCGCCTTGGGCGAGCAGGCCCGAGAGGCGCTCGAAGCCGAACGCCTGGCCGCCGGGGTCGAGCGCCTCGGGCAGGCCGTCGGTGTAGAGCAGCAGCAGGTCGCCGGGGGCGAGCACGGTCGCCGCCGGCGCAATCTCGAGCTGCGGGCGCAGGCCGAGCGGCAGGCCGCCCCGGCCCACCTCCTCGACCGTCCCGCCGGCGCGCCGCAGCAGCGGGAAGGGGTGGCCGGCGCACAGGTAGTCGAGCCGGCCGGAGGCGGGGTCGAGCAGGCCGTAGAACAGGGTCATGAACGCGCGCGGGCCGCCGGTGACGCACAGCGTGCGGTTGAGCTGGGCGGCCACCGCGCGCGGCGAAGGGTCGGCGGCGATCGCGGTCTGGAGCGTGGCGTTGGCGATCGCCATCAGCAGGCCCGCCGCCATGCCGTGGCCGCTGGCGTCGCCCGAGACCAGCGCCAGCCGGCCGTCGGGGAGCAGCGCGAAATCGTAGTAGTCGCCGCCGATCTCGTTGGCAGTCCGGTAGGAGTGGGCGAAGCGCCAGCCCGGCACTTCGGGCGCGCGCTCCGGCAGCAGGTCGCGCTGGAGCTGGCGCGCGACCTCGAGCTCGTCGCGCACCCGCACCCTGTCGACCAACTCGAGGGCGAGCAGGAAGACGAGCAGGGCGATCGACACCGTGGACCACAACGGCGAGCCGTCGAGGTAGAGGCTCACGCCGCCGTCGCCGTTGCGGTCGATGTCGAGGCCGCACTGGCCGAGGTTGAGCACCGCCGCGACGATCGCCGCCGCGAACAGCAGCCGGCGCACCGGCGTCAGCTTGTAGGAGAGGCCGAGGAAGAGCACGCGCGCGCGGTGGAACCAGCGCGCCGGCCCGCCCTTGGGCTCCGCCCCCGGCTGGTCGCGGGTGAGCACCGCGTAGGCCTCGGCGGCGTCGCGGCGCACCAGGCGGCGGAAGCCCTCGCGCGAGACCCCGGCGGTGTAGTCGCGCATGAAGCCCTCGAGCCGCTCGCCCGCGCCGCGCCGGGGCCCGCGGTCCCGCGGCGCGCGCTTGCTCGGATCGGGCTGCGGCTCGGCCATGGCGGGCTCGACGCGGGAGCGACGAGCCTACTCTACGGCCCGCGGCGGGGATTGTTCGCCCGCCGCCGCCAGCCGCGGCAGCAGGCTCGCGCCGTCGATCCCCTCGAGCGGAGGCAGGCCGAGCAGCGCGGCCAGGGTCGGGGCGAGATCGACGGTCGCGACCCGGCCGGCGATCGCCGCGGCCGGCACCCCGGGCCCGGCGAAGATCAGCGGCACGTGGGTGTCGTAGGGGTGGGGCGAGCCGTGGGTGGTCTGGTAGTTGGTCAGCGGCAGGTGGTAGGGCTCGACCTCGATCAGCAGGTCGGGGCTGCGCTCGGGATCGAAGCTGCGGCGGAAGGCCTCGCGGTAGCCGCCGTCGCGACCGCCGGCTCCGGCGCGCAGGTCGGCGTGGGTCCACGCCCGCGCCACCGCCGGGCAGCGCTCGACCAGCTCGGCGGCCGCCGCCGCGACCTCGTCGGGATCGAGGTCGCGCGCGGCCAGCTCCTCGCCGTCGAGATAGAAGTCGCCGTCGAGCCAGTCCACCCCTACGCCGAAGCGCCGCTCCAGCTCGAGGTTGGCGCGCTGGAGGCAGAGCACGTCCTCGCGCCCGGCGCGGCGGCCGGGGAGGCCGAGCGCGGCGGCCAGCTCGGGCAGCGGCGCCACCCCGTGGTCGGAGGAGAGCGCGACGACCACCGCCCCCTCCCCCACCTCGCGGTCGAGGAAGGCGAGCAGCTCGCCGAGCGCGCGGTCGAGGCGGAGCACGACGTCGAGCGCCTCCGGGCTGTTCGGGCCCCACTGGTGGCCGACCAGGTCGAGGGCCGAGAACGAGAGCGCCAACAGGTCCGGGTAGCCGTCCGCGCCCAGCCCCTCGGCCGCGACCAGCGCCTGCGCCAGCTCGGCGAGGTGGGCGTCGAGGAACGGCGAGTGGGCGAAGGCGTAGAGGAAGCCGCCGTCGGCCGCCGGGGAAAAGCCGCCGAGGGCGCGCGGCAGCCCGCTGCCGAAGGCGCCGGAGTCGGCCTCGACCACGCCCGCCGCGGCCGCCGCCGCGGGCGCCACCGGCAGCGGCTCCCAGGCCTGGCCGAGCAGCCGCCGCGGCCCCTCTTGCTCGTTGAACTCCTTCAGCCACTCGGGCGCCCCGCGCGAGAAGTAGTAGTCGCCGGTCACGAACTCCCCGTCGTCGAACCAGAACGCGCCGTCGGCCCGCCGGCCGCCGAGGAGCACCGCCGCGCGGTCCTTGCCGGCGGCGGCGAACACCCGCGACCGCGGCCAGCGCTCCTTGAGCCGGTCGCCGAGCGCCGGCACGCGGAGCTGGATCGGCGACATCAGGCTGCGTTCCGGGTCCTCGGCGCAGTAGACCCACTCCCCGCGGGAGCGGTCGTACCAGTCGTTCGCGACGACGCCGTGGCGCGCGGGGTGGGCGCCAGTGGCGAGGGTGGCGTGCCCGGGGCCGGTGAGGGTGGCGCCGTGGGCGTGGTGGGCGTCGGTGAACGAGGCGCCGGCCGCGCGCAGGCGCGCGAGGCCGCCGGTCAAGAGCGGGGCGGCGCGCTCGAGCTGCTCCTGCCCCAACTGGTCGACCACGACCACCACCGCCAGCCGCGGCCCGCCGGCCGGCGGGGGCTCTTCGGGGTGGACGCAGGCTCCGGTCGCGATCGCTACGGCGAGGACGATCGCAAGCCCGCGGCGCCGCCGGCCGGCCTTGTCGAGGGGGGCGGTTCCGGCCCCCCTCCCCCGAGTCGGGACCTTCGGCCCCGCACACGCGCCCTTGGGGCGCGCGTCATCCGCAGCCACCGTCGGCGTCGGGCTAGACGGCATAGCGCTCGTGCACGCGGCCGCGGCCGAGGATCCCCTCGAGCGCGGTGAGCAGCTCGGGCTCGAAGCGCACCTTGTAGTTGGCGCTCGGCGCGATGCGCACCCGCCGGTCGCCGAACGCGAGGGTGAGCGTGAGCGGGGTGTCGCCGGCGTGCTCGATCAGCAGCTCGCGCAGGCGCAGCATGTCGGAGCCGGAGAGCGCCGGGTCGAGCTCGAGCTCGAGCGCGAGCAGGAGCCGGCGCGCCGCCTTGTCGAGCGACACGATCTGCTCGACGTTGAGCTCGACGTCGCTGCCGCGCTCGCGCGCGACGCCGGTGACCAGCACCACCGCCTCGTCCTCGACCAGCCGCCCGAACTGCTGGAACTGGCTCGCGAACAGCACCGCCGGGATCCGCCCCTCGAGGTCCTCGAGGTGGAAGCGGCCCATCATGCGCCCGGCGTTGGGGCCGCTCTTGATCTTGGTCGCGCGCACCCGCGACACCACGCCGCCGACGGTCACCGAGCCCTCGGGCGGCGATTCGCGCAGCGCCGCCAGGGTGTGCGTGGTCAGCCGGCGCAGCTCGGTCTCGTGCTCTTCGAGCGGATTGCCGGAGAGGTAGAAGCCGAGCGCCTCCTTCTCGTGGCTCAGCCGCTCGCGCGGCGGCCACTCCGGGCCGTTGGGATCGGCGCCGGCCTCGGGTCCGGCCGCGGCCGCGAACAGCGCCGACTGCCCCTGGGCGCGGTCGCGCCAGCGCTTCTGGGCGTCGCCGAGCAGGGCGTCGAGGCCGGCGTAGAGCGCCTGGCGCGACGGCGACGTCGAGTCGAAGCAGCCCGCCTTGACCAGGCTTTCGAACACCTTGCGGTTGACCTGCCGGCCTTCGATCTCCCCCGCGAGGTGGGCGAGTCCCGAGAAGCGCCCGACCCGCCGCCGCGCCTCGAGCAGCTCGTCGACCGCGCCCTCGCCGATCCCCTTGACCGCGACCAGGCCGAAGCGGATCGCGCCGCGGTCGGCGGCGAACCACTTCTCGCTGGCGTTGATGTCGGGCGGCAGCACCTCGATGCCCAGGTCCTGGCACTCGCGGACGTACTTGGCGATGGCGTCGGAGTCGGCGAGCTCGGAGTTGAGCATCGCGGCCATGAACTCGACCGGGTGGTGGACCTTCAAGTACGCGGTCTGGTAGGCGAGCAGCGCGTAGGCGACGCTGTGGCTCTTGTTGAAGCCGTAGCCGGCGAAGGGCTCGATGTAGTCCCACAGCGCCTTGGCCTTGGCCCGCGCCACGCCGCGGGCCTCGGCGCCGGCGAGGAACTTCTCCTTCTGCTCGGCCATCATCGCTTCGTTCTTCTTGCCCATCGCCTTGCGCAGGACGTCGGCCTCGCCCATGGTGAAGCCGGCGACCTCGACCGCGATCTGCATCACCTGTTCCTGGTAGACGATGACGCCGGAGGTCTCTTCGAGGATGCGGCGGGTCTGGGGCAGGATGTAGCTGACCTTCTTGCGGCCGAGCTTGCGCTGGATGTACTCCTCGACCATGCCGACCGACAGCGCGCCCGGGCGGTAGAGGGCGTTGAACGCGGCGAGGTCCTCGAACTTCGACGGCCGGGCGCGGCGCAGCAGGTCCTTCATGCCGCGCGACTCGAACTGGAAGACGCCGTTGGTGCGGCCGGCGCAGAACAGCTCGAACACCCCCGGGTCGTCGAGCGGCAGCGCCTCGGGGTCGAGCGCGATCCCCCGCCGGCGCACCATCTCGACCGCGTCGTCGATCACGGTCAGCGTGCGCAGGCCGAGGAAGTCCATCTTGAGCAGGCCGAGGCGCTCGACCACGTTCATGTCCCACTGGGTGGTGACCGCCTCGTCCTCGCCCTCCTTGAGCTTGCACAGCGGCACCAGCTCCTCGAGCGGGCGCGGCGTGATGACGATGCCCGCGGCGTGGACCGAGGCATGGCGGGTCAGCCCCTCGAGCCGGCTCCCGACGTCGACGAGCTGCCGGACCTCGGGGTCGCTCGCGACCTCGGCCTTGAGCGCGTCGATCTCCTGCGCCGCCTCCGACAGCGACCGGGTCATGTCCGGGATCAGCTTGGCGATGCGGTCGGCCTTGGCGTAGGGGAGCCCCATCACGCGGCCGACGTCGCGCACCACCGCCTTGGCCGCGAGCGTGCCGAAGGTGATGATCTGGGCGACCTTGTCGCGGCCGTACTTCTGGTTGACGTAGTCGATCACCTCGCCCCGGCGGCGCATGCAGAAGTCGATGTCGATGTCCGGCATGCTGATCCGCTCGGGGTTCAAGAAGCGCTCGAACAGCAGGTCGTAGCGCAGCGGGTCGAGGCCGGTGATCCCGAGCGCGTAGGAGACGAGCGACCCGGCCGCCGAGCCGCGCCCGGGGCCGACCGGGATGCCCTGCTCGCGGGCGTAGCGGATGAAGTCCCAGACCACCAGGAAGTAGCCCGAAAAGCCCATGCGCCGGATGATCGCCAGCTCGGTGGTCAGGCGCTCGCGGTAGACCGGCTCGCCGAGCCGCGCCAGGGTCTCGGCGCCGCGCCGGCGCAGCTCCTCGAGCCGCCGCTCGAGGCCGTCGGCGGCGATCCGATCGAGGTAAGAATCGCGGGTTTCGCCCGCCGGCACCGGGAACTCCGGCAAGTGGAACTCGCCGCGCGGGATCTCGAGGTTGCAGCGCTCGGCGATCGCCAGCGTGTTGTCGATCGCGTCGCGGTCGCCCGGGAAGCGGGCGGCGATCTCGTCGCCGCTCTTGAGGTAGAACTCCTCCGAGGCGTAGCGCATGCGGTCGCTGTCGGCGAGGTTCTTGCGCGTGCCGATGCACAGCAGCACGTCGTGGGCGAACGCGTCGTCGCGGCGCAGGTAGTGGCAGTCGTTGGTCACCACCAGCGGGATGCCGGCCTTGCGCGCGATGCGGCGCAGCGCCTCGTTGCACAGCTTCTGCGCCTCCAGCCCGTGGTCCTGCAGCTCGAGGTAGAAGTTGCCGTCGCCGAAGATCTCCCGGTAGCGGCGGGCGATCGTCTCGGCCTCGTCCTCGCGGTGGGCGGCGATCGCCTCGTTGACCTCCCCCTTGAGGCACGCCGAGAGCGCGATCAGCCCCTCGCTGTGGGCGGCGAGCAGCGCGTGGTCCATCCGCGGCTTGTAGTAGAAGCCGTCGAGGAAGGCGCGCGTGGAGAGCTTGATCAGGTTGCGGTAGCCGGTCTCGTTGCGCGCGAGCAGCACCAGGTGGTTGGCGCCGGCGCCCCGGCGCGGCGTGCGGTCGAGCATGTCCGGGACGACGTAGGCCTCGATGCCGACGATCGGCCGGATGCCGGCGCGCCGGGCGCGCTCGTAGAAGTCGATCGCCCCGAACAGGTTGCCGTGGTCGGTCAGCGCCATCGCCTTCATGCCGGCGGCGGCGGCGGCGGCGAGCACGTCGTCGAGGCGGTTGGCGCCGTCGAGCAGGCTGTACTGGCTGTGCAGGTGGAGATGGACGAAGTCGGTCATCGCGGTCGCTCGGGCTCCTGTTCGGGCGTCTCCGCGCCGGCGCTCCGGCCGCCGGCGGCCTGCGCGCGGCGCGCCTCCTCGCGGCCGTGCGCCTCGACCACGCGGTTGGCGCGCACGATGTAGCTGACCCCGGAGATCACGGTCAGCGCGGCGGTGGCGTAGATCAGGGCCGGCGCGAGCAGCGCGAAGAACCGGTGGGCGCGGAACGCGAGGCCGATCAGCACCACCGCCACGGTCGCGATCTGGGCGCTGGTCGTGATCTTACCGATCTTGAGCGGCGGAAACGAGCGCTGGCCGGTGACGATGTGGAGCACGCCGGCGAGCACGACGATCAGCACGTCGCGCGCGATCACCAGCACGGTCACCCACACCGGGATGGTCAGCACCGGGTTGAGCGCCGGGATGGTCAGCACGACGTAGGCCGAGGTCAGGAGCAGCTTGTCGGCGATCGGGTCGAGGTAGGAGCCGAGCAGCGTCTGCTGGCGCCAGAAGCGGGCGATCACGCCGTCGAGCGAGTCGGTGGCGCCGGCGACGGCGAACAGCACCAGCGCCTTGACCGCCTCGCCGTCGACCAGCGCGATGATGAACAGCGGCACCAGGGCCATGCGCAGGACGGACAAGACGTTCGGGATGCTGAACAACTTCGCCTACCCCCCCAGCCGCACGAGCGTGCGGCGGATCAGCTCCAGCGCCTCGCCGCCCGCGAGCGGCGCCTGCGGCAGGCAGTCTCCGGCGGACGGGATCAGGCCGCACGCGGCGGCCGTGGCGCACGTGAACTCGAGGCTCGGACGGCGGTTGAGCGGCACCTCGGCGGCGCACGGCCGCGGCTCGCCGCCGGCCGCGCCGCCGAGCAGCCGGAGCAGGGCCCCGAGCGCCTCGCCGCGGGTCACCGCGCGCTCGGGGGCGAAGCGGTGGACCGAAGGCTCGACGGTCATCAGGCCGAGGTTGACCACGCGCGCGATCTCCTCGCGCCGCGGGTGGTCGAGGATGTCGGAGGCGATGCGCGGCGCCGAGGGGCGGCCGTAGCGCACCGCCGGGGAGAGCCAGTAGAGCAGCGCCGCGAAGCCCGCGCGCGACAGCTCGGGCCGGCCGGCCAGCTCGGTGACGTCGGGCGGGAGCTGCAGGAACCGCCAGCGGAACTTCGCCGCCTCCAGCCGCGCCGCGAGGCCGGCGTCGCCCGGGTGCTCGGCCGCCAGCCGCTCGAAGAGCGCGAGCCCGGCGCCGGGATCGCCGACCGCCAGCTCCAGCTCGGCGCGGCGCTCGCTCAGCTCGCGGTCGGCCGGGAAGCGCGCGCCGAGCCGCGCCACC
>CAZNIX010000140.1:0-10442 GCA_964573125.1 uncultured Thermoanaerobaculia bacterium | reverse complement strand
CGAGCCGACCGCTACCGGCGAGCCGACCGCTGCCGGGGAGCCGGCCGCCGGCGTCGCGCCCGCGGAGCCGGCGCCCGGCGGAGGTGCGACCGACGGCGCCGGCGCGACGGAGGCCCGGCGATGAGCGGCCTCACCCTCGGCAGCCTCTGGCACGTCGCGCCGGAGCTGGCGCTGGTCGTCGCCGGCACCGCCACCCTGCTGCTCGAGGCCTTCGCGCCGTCGTCGCGCCGTCTCTTCACCCCGCTCTCGGTGGCGGCGACGCTCCTCGCCGGCTGGGCGGCATGGGCGCGGGTGCCGTGGCGGGAGAGCTTCGCCGGCCTGCTCGTCTTCGACGGCGTCACTCTCGCGTTCGCCGGCGTCGTGCTGCTCTCGACCGTGCTCGGCCTGCTCGCTTCGCAGGGCTTTTTGCGCCGCGAGCGGATCCTCGGCGGCGAGTACCATGCCCTGCTCCTGTGGTCGGCGGCCGGCATGCTGCTGATGCTGCGCGCGACCGAGCTGCTGACCGTGTTCGTCGCGCTCGAGACCCTGTCGCTCGCGCTCTACGCGCTCGTCGCCTACCACCGCCGGGTGGTGATCGGCACCGAGGGTGCGATCAAGTACTTCCTGCTCGGGGCGTTCGCCAGCGCGTTCGTGCTCTACGGCATCGCGCTCGTCTACGGCGAGACCGGCAGCACCCGCTTCGACGCCATCGAGCGGGCGTTCGCGGCCGGGCCGGCGTCGCCGCTTCTGGCCGGGCTCGGCGTCGTGATGCTCATCTCCGGCTTCGCGTTCAAGATGAGCCTGGCGCCGTTCCACGCCTGGTCGCCCGACGCCTACCAGGGCGCGCCGTCGCCGTTCGTCGCCTTCCTCTCGGTGGCGCCGAAGGTCGCGAGCGCGCTGGTCTTGATGCGCATCCTCGAGACCGTGATCGGCACCGGCGGCCTCGACTGGCCGGGGCTGGTCGGGCTGCTCGCGGTGCTCTCGATGGCGATCGGGAACCTGTTCGCGCTCGCCCAGAAAGACATCAAGCGGATGCTCGCCTACTCCGGGGTCGCCCACATGGGCTACCTCGCGATCGCGCTGGTCAACCTCGGCCGCGACGCCTACGGCCCGGTGCTCGTCTACCTCCTCGCCTACGCGCTGATGAACGCCGGCTCGTTCGCGGTGGTCGCGCTGCTCTACGCGCGGCCGGGCGAGCAGCACCTGATCTCGGAGCTCTCGGGCTGGGGGTGGCGCTTCCCGCTGCTCGGCCTCTGCCTGACCGTGTGCATGCTCTCGCTCGGCGGCATCCCGCCCACCCTCGGCTTCCTCGGCAAGTACCTGATCTTCCTCCACGCGGTCGAGCACGGCGACCTCTGGCTGGCGCTCGTCGGCGTCGCCACCAGCTTGATCGGCGTCTTTTACTACCTGCGGGTGGTCTACACGCTCTACATGCGGCCCGAGGAGCGCGCGCCCGAGGGGCTGCTCATCGACGGCTGGGGCCGCGCCGCCGCCGCGCTCGCCGCTCTCGGCACCCTCGCCCTCGGCCTCTTCCCCGGGCGGCTCCTCGGCTGGGTGTGGGAGGCGATGCGCTCGGTCTACTAGCCGTCCGGAGCACCCGTCCGAGGGATGAGCACCGCCGAAACCGTCTCGCCGCTGACCCTCAACCGGCTGTCGGTCTACCTGCGCTGCCTGCGCCACCTCCAGGAGCAGGGGGTACGGCGGATCTCGTCGCAGGAGCTGGCCGCGCGCTACCTGCTCTCGGCGACCCAGATCCGCAAGGACCTCGCGCAGTTCGGCGAGTTCGGCATCCGCGGCGTCGGCTACGACGTCGACCAGCTCGCCGCCCAGCTCACCGCGCTCTTCGGTCTCGACCGCGAGCACCGGCTGGTGATCGTCGGCATGGGCAACCTGGGCAGCGCGCTCGCCCGCTTCCTCGGCTTCAACCAGGGCCCGTTCCGGGTCGTCGCCGGCGTCGACCGCGATCCCGCGAAGGTCGGGCGGCGGATCGACGGCATGGTCATCCGCCACTCCGGCGAGCTGGCGCGGGTGGTCGCCGAGACCGGCGCCGTGATCGGCGTGCTCGCGGTCCCGGCGGAGGCCGCCCAGGCCTGCTACGACGACCTCGTCCGCGCCGGCGTCCGGGCCGTCCTCTCGTTCGCCCCGGCTCACGTCCAGCAGCGCCCCGAGGTGCCGGTCAAGGGGGTCGACCTGCGCATCCACCTCGAGGAGCTGGCGTTCTTCCTGCGCGCGGCGCGGGGGGATTGACGGTCGCTCGCTGGACCTAGCCCAGGAGCGGCTGCCGACGCCCCTCCGACCGGACGCCGGGGAGGTCACCGCCGAATCAATCAGACGGCCTCGAGCTTCTCGCGGATCCAGGCGTGAACCAACTCGTCGCCCTCGACGCCCTGGGCGCTGGCGATTCGCCTTACGCTCTCCAGCTCGCCGGAGGTCAAGTGCAGCTTCAGGACCCGTTCCCGCTGAAAGACCGGCTCGGAGACTCCCTCGAGCTCGGCCTCGAAGTCCGTGAGGTCGTGGGTGTCCCAGAACCTGGCCAGCTCCTCGATCGAATCGGTTGTCGGGATCTTCGCAGCCTTCATCGCCGTTTCCCTCGCGCGAAGCGCTTCTTCTCTTTCGGTGTCATCGGCCGAGCGGTGACCGGGTAACCCTTCCCGTCCGGAAACTGGATCACGACGCAGAAGAGACTGCGCCCGGCCTCCGTTCTTCCGAGCACGTAGTAAAGTGGGTTCTTCCCTTCGGTGACACCGCGCCAGACCAGCGGATCGCCGAAGCAGGTTTCCTCCACCTCCTCCGGTGAGACTCCATGCCGGGCGATGTGGTCGATCCTCTCCTGGGGCCAGACCAGCTCAAGGATTCTCACCGGCCCCAGTCTACCTGGAAAGGCGAAGCTGACTGGCCCTGGCAAGGGCCCGGTGTCAGGTTCGCTGCTCGGAGGCTCTCGGCGGTTGACATGGACCCTCCAGACGGCGTGACCGGGATGATCTTCCTCTCGCTCGACATCGGACCCGCCCGAAGGCTGGCGGTTGGTGTCCTTCGCCCCGGCCCACGTCCAGCAGCGCCCCGAGGTGCCGGTCAAGGGGGTCGACCTGCGCATCCACCTCGAGGAGCTGGCATTCCTGCTGCGGGCGGCGTGCGGGGACTGAAGAGGTCCGGCGGGCCTCGGCAATCAGCCGCCCGAGGACTCCGGCGCGGCAGGCTCGCTTGGGGCTGGACCGGTCTCGTCGTGATAGCGTGTCTGCGATGCCGGTCCGACAGATCGTCGCCATCGTCCTCATCGTCGCCGGCGTCCTCGGACTCGTCTACGGCGGCTTCTCCTACACCCGGGAGACCCACGAGGCCAAGCTCGGCCCGCTCGAGTTCCAGGTCAAGCAGAAGGAGCGTGTCAACGTCCCGGTCTGGGCCGGGGTCGTCCTGATCGCCGCCGGGACCGGCATCCTGCTGTTCGGAAGGAAGCGCTAACCGGCGAGTTCCCACCGGCCGGCGACGCTCTTGTGGACCACCGCGCCGACCGCCTGTCGCCGCTCCCTCGCTGTCCGCTCCGAGGAGGCGAAGGTCTCGAACGCGCCGTTCATCGAGCGGCTTCGCCGGCGCCGACCACGGTGTTGCGCCCGCGGCGCTTGGCCTCGAGCAGGCTCCGGTCGGCGGCGGTGAACAGCCCCTCGGGCGAGCCGCCGCGGTGCGGGCGCTGGCTGGCGGCGCCGACGCTGACCGTGACCACCGGCCCGGCCGTCGCGCCGCCGTGGTGCAGGCCGAGGGCCTCGACCGCGGCGCGGATGCGCTCGGCGAACTCGAGCAGGGCGTCGCGCTCGAGCCCGGGCAGCAGGAGCACGAACTCGTCGCCGCCGTAGCGCGCGACCAGGTCGCCGGCGCGGTTCGCCGCCTCGCCGAGGGTCTGGGCGACCCGGCGCAGGCAGCGGTCCCCCTCGCGGTGGCCGCGCGCGTCGTTGAGCGGCTTGAAGAAGTCGACGTCGACCAGCAGCAGGGCGAGCGCGCTCTCGGCGCGGAACGCGCGCCGCCACTCCTGCTGCAGGGTCTCCTCGAACGCGCGGCGGTTGCCGCAGCCGGTCAGCGAGTCGGTCCGCGACTGGTTCTCGAGGTCGCGGTTGACCGCGCGCAGCGCCCTGTTGGCCGCGGCGAGCTGGTCGCGGGTGCGCGCCAGCCGGCGGTTGAGCGCGGTCAGGTGGACGGCGCCCGCGGCCTGCGACGCCAGGAGCTGGAGCAGCGCGCAGATCTCGGGCGTGAACACCCCGCGCTCGCCGGACTCGAAGTTGAACGCCCCGAGCGTCCGGTCCTGGAACCGGATCGGCACCACCAGCTCGGAGCAGACGTCGGGCGACAGCGCGACGTATTCCGGGTCCGCCGCGACGTCGGCCACCAGTTGGGTCTCGCCGGTGCGCAGGCAGCGGCCGACGACGCCGCCGGCGGACAGCGGCCAACTGTCGCCGACCCGCGCCGCGCTCGCGCCGCTGCCGGTCGAGGCGCGCAGCGAGAAGCGCCCGCCGCGGTCGTCGATCAGCACCGCCTCGACCACCGGGAAACCGAAGCGCTCTTCGAGGTAGGTGACGATGCGCTCGAGCAGCGCGCCCGGCTCGCCGGCCCCGAGCGCCGACTGCGACGCCTCCTGGAGGATCTCGAGCAGGCGCGCGCGGCGCAGCGTCTCCTCGTAGCGCTGGGCGCCGGCGATCGCGCCCGCGATCTGCTCGGCGACCGCCTCGAGCAGCGGGAGCTGGCCGCGGAACGCGGCGGGGCGGGTGCTCTCGACGTCGAGCACCGCGGCGACCACGCCCTCGCGCTGGATCGGCACGCACAGCTCGGAGCGCACCCCCTCGACGGCGGGGAAGTAGTCGGGGTCGGCGGCGACGTCGTCGAGGAGCGCCGGCGCGCCGGTGGTCGCCACCCGGCCGACCACGCCGCCCCAGAGCGGCCGCGGGTAGCCGACCTCGAGCTCGGTCGGAAGGCGGGTCGCCAGACCGCCGCAGATCAGGCGGTGGCGCACGGCGTCGATGCGCAGGCAGGCGACGAACTCCCAGTCGAACATCTCGGCCAGGCCGTCGCACACGCGCTGGAGCATCGAGCGCAGCTCGAGGTCCTCGCTCGCCAGCCGTGCGATGCGGTTGAGCGCCGCGAGACGCCGGGGTCCGGACAGCGCCCGGCGCCGGCGCGGCGTGGGCGGCGAACGGTCAGCGCGCCGTGGCATGCCGCGCAGCGGCTCCCGTCCGCTCCTTCGCCCGTTTGAGCAGCTCCTCGAACGCCGGGTCGAAGCTCACCGGGTAGGGCGCGTCGGCGACCTCGAGCGCGCGTAGGGGCGCGGGCAGCCGGGCGAGCTGGTCGAGGCAGCGCGCGCGCGCGGCGGCGAGGTCGTCGCCGCCGAGGATGCGCCCGGCGCGCATCACCGGCCGCAGCAGCCCCTCGCCGGCTCCGGCGCCGCCGGCGGGAACGACGCGGTCGCCGGCGAACGTGCCGTCCGCGTCCGCGGCGCGGAGGACCTGCTTGGCGCCGGGGAGCATCTCCTTGCCCGCCGACGCCTTGTAGGTCAGCTCGCGCTCGCCGCCGGTCACGGTCTCGACCAGCTTGTAGACGCCGGACAGCGCCGGTGCGTCGTACGAGGTCGCCAGCTCGGTGCCGACGCCGAAGGAGTCGATCGGCACGCCGTCGGCGACCAGGCGCGCGATCCGACGCTCTTCGAGGTCGCCGGAAGCGAAGATCAGGGCGTCGGGGCGGCCGCCCTCGTCCAGCAGGCGGCGGACCGCCGGGGCGAGCGCGGCGAGGTCGCCGCTGTCGAGGCGCACGCCGCGGAACGGCCGGCGGGTGGCGAGCGCCCGGCGCACCCCCTCGAGCGTGTCGTAGGTGTCGACCAGGTGGATGGTGTGCTCGGGGTAGACCGACTGGTAGTGGCGGAAGGCGTCGACCTCGCGCTCGAACGACATCACGTAGCTGTGGGCCATCGTGCCGACCACCGGGATGCCGAGCCGCTGGCCGGCGAGGACGTTGGAGGTCGCGTCGCAGCCGCCGACCCAGGCCGCGCGCGCGGCCCAGGTCGCGGCCTGCGGGCCGTGGGCGCGGCGGCCGCCGAACTCGGCGAGGGTCTTGCCCGGCCCGGCCGCCAGGCGCAAGCGCGCCGCCTTGGAGGCGATCGCGACCTGGAAGTTGACGATCGACAGCAGCAAGGTCTCGACGATCTGCGCCTCGAGCAGCGAGCCCGAGACCGAGAGCACCGGCTCGCCGGGGAAGAACAGCGTCCCCTCGGCCATCGCCCGCACGTCGCCGCGGAAGCGGAAGGCGGCCAGCTCGTCGAAGAAGCTCGCCGGCACGTGCGCGAAGACCTCGAGGCCGCGCAGCCAGTCGAGCTGGTCGCGCTCGAAGCGCAGCGCCCCGAGGCTGGCGAGCGCCGGCTCGAGGCCGGCGAAGACCAGGAAGTTGCGGTGCGGTGGAAAACGCCGCACCCACAGCTCGAACGTGGCACGCTCGGCCAGCCGGCCGTCCCCGACCAGCGCGTGGTAGGCGCCGGCCATGGTGAGCTGGTAGAGGTCGGTGGCGAACGCGAGGTCGCGGTCGCTCAGGGTGAGCGGATCCGGCGCCCCGCCGCGGTCGGCGCGGCTGTCCATGGTGGAACGGAATACTACCGCCGTCAGCTATTCCGCCCCGGCAGACGCCCGAAAACGGTGGCAGCAGGACTACGCGCGCCTTAAGGGCGCGTGTGCGGCGGCGCGTCCGCGCCGCCGGACTCGGGGGAGGGACCCGCGCGATTCACTCGCGCGGGAGGGGGGCTGGAACAGCCCCCCTCC
This sequence comes from uncultured Thermoanaerobaculia bacterium, assembly GCA_964573125.1. Taxonomy (GTDB): domain Bacteria; phylum Acidobacteriota; class Thermoanaerobaculia; order Multivoradales; family JBCCEF01; genus CAVSQV01. The sequence goes on along the minus strand of CAZNIX010000140.1, from coordinate 3,678 downwards.
AAGAAGACGAGTGAGATGAGGCCCGCGGGCGATCAGCCCGCGGGCCTCAGATCACGGCACGCAGGCCGTGACCGTGACGTTGTCGAGGAACCAGCCGTCGGCGGTCACCGAGCAGTCGGTCACCGCGGTGAAGCCGATCCGCAGCGACTGGCCGGCGCAACCGCCGGCGCCGATCAGGCTGCACACCGACTCGAGGTTGACCGTCGTCGAGGTGAACGAGGTCTGGGTGCCGGTGTAGATCGGCAGCCCGGCCGAGCCGCCCGCGGGCGCGCAGTCCGGCGCCACGGTGCCGTTGTAGTTGGTGCCGCTGATCGACGTCGAGGGCACGACCTCGTAGTTGGAGCCGTCGAGCGACAGCGTCAGGAGGCCGCCGTCGAACCCGGTCTCGAACTGCCGGCGATGGGTGAACGACAGCGTCGTCTGCGTCGAGCCGGCGGGCACCGAGATGACCGGCGGCTGGGCGAAGTTGAAGTTGTTGCTGCTGTAGTTCGCGGTGCAGGAGCTGCCGCCGTAGCGGAAGATCCCGGCGCCCGAGCAGGTCTGGCGGCCGCGCCACGAGACGACGCTGCCGCTGCCGCCGAAGCTGCCGCGGGTCCAGCCGACGAGCCCCGACCCGCTCTGGAAGTTGTTGGTGTAGAGCGTCGTGACCGTGCAGGCCGGGCAGGCCGAGGTGGTCGCCGACGCCTGGTTGGAGTTGCCCGACTCGCAGCCGCCCGAGACCGCCCGCACGACGTAGAAGTAGGTGGTGTTGCAGCTCGCGGTGGTATCCGAGAACGAGGTCGTGGTCGACGACCCGATCGCGGTGTACGGTCCGCCCGAGGTGGTCGCGCGGTAGACGTTGTAGCTGGTCGCGCCGGAGACCGCGCTCCACGACAGGTTGATCTGGGTCTGGCTCACCGCGGTGGCGGAGAGCCCGGTGGGCGCCGCCGGCGGCGTGCAGCCGCCGCCCGACGGGGTCGCCGACTGGCAGGCCGAGGGCGGGCTGGCGCAGGCCTCGTTGGTGCTCGGATGCGCGGTCACCTGGTAGGAGTAGGTGAACCCGTTGGCCACGCCGGTGTCGTTGAACGAGGTCGCGGACGTGTTGTTCGCGATCTTGGTGAAGCCCGAGTTGCAGCCCAGTTCGGTGCGGTAGACGTCGTAGACCACCGAGCCGCTGTTGGTCCACGACAGCCCCACCGAGTTCGAGCCCGGGGTCAGCGTCAGGCTCGGCGCCGAGGGCGGCGAGCAGCCGGCGAAGGTGGTGCTCGCCGCGGTGTCCGTGGTGCAGGCGATGCCGTGCCGGTTGAACGCCGCGAACAACGCCCCGCCGTGCGGCGTGCCGTCGTTGAGGTTGCCGTTGTCGTCGTCGACCGCGCGATAGGTCCGCCACAGGCTGCCGGTGAAGCAGCCGTTCGACGTCCACGGATTCGTGCTGGTCGTGCAGTTGAACATCTTGGTCTGGGTCGAGCGCGACAGGTACCAGAGGCGGTCGGAGACGTTCCAGGCCGCGTTGCCGCCGGCGCCCGGGAGGTCGCGGTTGGCGAGGTCCCAGATCGCCTCGGAGGAGACGTACGACTCGCAGTGCCCCTCGCGGCCGCACGGGCCCCGGTAGGTGGCGCTGGTCGGGCAGCGCGGCTGGGTGAAGTTGGCGACCGTGTGCGGGGTGTTCGAGGCGTGCTTGGCCCAGTCGATGTCGCGCACGCCGGTGCAGCTCGTGCAGGCGTCGCCGTAGCCGCCGCAGTTGTTGCCGAGGAAGCCGGCGCCGATGCACGACTGGTGGAGCTGGAGCGCGGCGGTCCAGTCGCCGTAGGTCTCGCCCGACCCGAGGTCGGTCTGGCTGCTGTTGCCGTCGTTGCTGTCGAGGCCGTGGCCGTACTCGTGGAGCGAGACGCCGGGCAGCTCGCCGGTGTTGCCGCAGCCGCCGCCCGAACGGTAGAAGTTCACCGTCGAGCCGTTCCAGAACGCGTTGCAGGTCGAGTTGATGTTGACGTTGGCGGTGAGCTGGGCGGAGAGCCACGACGCGCTGAGCCAGCCGCGGGCGGTCTCCTTGATCCGGTTGAGGTGGTAGAACTGGGTGCGCGACGAGTGGGTGTTGCCCGCGCCGCCGTGCCCCGGGGTCGTGCAGTTGGTCCCCGTCGACGTGCCGAACGCGATGTCGCCGCTGCCGTTGACGTTCTCCTGGATCGAGCCGCAGTTGTCGCTGATGCGCACGAACTGGGCGCTCAGGTTGGAGTCGGTGCCCGACGAGAAGATGCCGGCCGAGTTCGCGAACGTCGAGGTCGCGACGTCGGCGAACGGCATCGGCATGTTGATCGAGCCCCCGCTCGGCTGGATCAGGTAGATGCCGCCGGTGACCTGGCCGTAGAGGTTGGCGTCGGCGAAATCGACCACCTCGCCGCTCGCGGCGTCGACCCGGGCGCGCCAGGTGCCGTGGTCGCCCTCGCGGCGGAAGGTCAGCTCCCAGACCGCGACCAGCCCGCGGCCGGCGGCCGCGAAGCTGTCGTCGAAGCTCGCGCCGGCGCTCTCGGCCGGGAACAGCTTGAGCGTCCCCTGGTCGATGAAGTCGTCGGTCGGATAGACGCCGCCGATGTAGTCGGCGACCGCACCGAGAGCCTGGTCGCGGCTGATCGAGACCTTGGGCACGCGCGCCCCGGCGGCCGGCAGGTTCTCGCTGCCGAACTGGATCAGGTTGCCGTGGTTGACGCGGAAGACCACCCGCGCGTCCTCGACCTTCAGGCCGCCGACGTGGACGTCGAAATCGACGAACCAGAGGTAGCCGCCGCGCTCGCCGGAGCGGTCCGGATTGAGCACCAGCGAGGACGAATCGACGCCCATCATCCCCGCGACCTGGGGCAGGAAGCCGCGCGCGATCGACTCCAGGACCGCGAGGTCGGGCTGGGCCTTGCCGCCCAGATGGCCGGCGATGTCGCCCGCGGTCAGGCTGTTGCCGCTGCCCGGCACCCACGCGATGCCGCCGCCCTCGGCGTACTCGAGCCGGCCGGTGCGCTGGTCGACATAGCCGACCCAGGCGCCGTGGTCGACCCCGAACGCCGCCCAGCCGTCGGCCACGTCGCGGCCGACGATCCCCTGGACGTCGTCCATCAGCGCCGTCGCCGCGGCGGGGAAGAGCCGGGAATCGGCCTTCGCCAGCGCCTCGAGGCCGCCGGTGTCCTGCTTCATGACTTGTGCCGCCGCCGGGATCGCGACCATACAGATCGCAACCGCCAGCGACGCGCCCGAGAGCGCTCCGCGTCTGGTCATACTTCTTCTCCTGTTTTAGGGAATAGAGTACATTCTCCCCCGGTCCGGGCGAGCTTCAACCTGGAGCGGGGCTCTGGGATTATAAGTGATCCGGCGGGGAAAAGCGGGACAACCGGTCGCAGGAAAGCCGGTAGAACGACAGCGCGCTCTCGCCGTAGCGGCGGCGGTCGACCCGGAGCAGACCCGCCGCCGCCTCCGGCGGCTCGGCGCGGATCGAGTGCTCGATCACCGCCTCGCCGCCCGGGGCGAGCAGCGGCGCCAGGCCCGCGAGCAGCTCGGCCCAGGCGGTGAACCGATAGGGCGGATCGGCGAACGCGAGGTCGAACGGCCCGGCGCCGCGGCGCGCGAGGCGCGCCAGCTCGGCCGGCAGCGCGCCCCGGCGCACGGTCAGCGCCGCCCGCTCCCCGAGCTTCTCGGCGTTGGCGGCGAGCGCGGCCA
>CAZNIX010000139.1:0-10452 GCA_964573125.1 uncultured Thermoanaerobaculia bacterium | reverse complement strand
CACGAGCGGGGGAAGCTCCATCGGCGTCGCGATCTACGACGACCGCCTGGAGGTGACTTCGTCCGGCACGTTGCACTTCGGGATCACGCCGCAGTCGCTCTTCGAGCCCCATGAGTCCCGCCCGTGGAACCCGCTCATCGCCAGCGTCTTCTACCGGCGCGGCATCATCGAGACGTGGGGGCAAGGGACGCTCAAGATGGCCGCCTGGGCGGAGGAGCTGGGTCTCCCGAGGCCCGAGATCTTCGAGATTCCGGGCGCGGTCGTGGTGCGGTTCCGGAGGAGAACGCCGGGGGAGCTCGAAACGCCGGGGAAAACGCCGGGGAAAACGCCGGGGAAAACGCTGGGGAAAACGCCGGGGAAAACGCCGGCGGCGATTCTGGAGCTACTGAAGCGGGAGCCGGATCTGTCCATCCCCGAGTTGGCGCTCCGCCTTGACAAGTCGGAGAGCGCCATCGAACGCGCCATCAGGAGACTACGGGAGTCCGGTCGCCTGCAACGCATCGGCCCCGCCAAGGGTGGCCACTGGAAGGTCGTCCGGTGAGCGCGTTCACCGAATCGGTGGTCGAGCAGGCGGCTCTCGCCTGGCTGGAGGCGACCGGCTGGAAGGTCGCCCACGGCCCCGAGCTCGCCCCCGACGTGGCCGCGGCCGAGCGCGCGGACTACGGCGAGGTCGTCCTCGCGCAGCGCCTGCGCGACGCGCTCGCCCGCCTCAACCCCGAGCTGCCCGCCGAGGCGCTCGAGGACGCCTTCCGCCGGCTGACCCGGCCCGAGGGTGCGGACCTGGTCCAGCGCAACCGCGCGCTCCATCGCCTGCTGGTGGACGGCGTGACGGTCGAGTACCGCGACGCCGAGGGTGCGATCCGCGGTGCCCAGGCGGGCGTGATCGACTTCGACGATCCCGCCAGCAACGACTGGCTCGCCGTGAGCCAGTTCACGGTCGTCGAGGGGAAGCGCAGCCGCCGGCCGGACGTGGTGCTGTTCGTCAACGGCCTGCCGCTCGCGATCCTCGAGCTCAAGAACGCCGCCAACGAGGACGCCACGATCTGGACCGCGTTCCAGCAGCTCCAGACCTACAAGGAGGAAGTTCCGGCGCTGTTCGCGACCAACGCCGTCCTGGTCGTCTCCGACGGCGTCGAGGCGCGCGCCGGGACGCTCACCGCCGGGCGGGAGTGGTTCAAGCCCTGGCGCACGATCTCGGGCGAGGTGCTGGCCGACGCTCACGCGCCGGAGCTGCAGGTGGTGATCGAGGGGCTCCTCGACCCGCGGCGGTTCCTCGACCTCGTGCGCGACTTCATCGTGTTCGAGGACGACGGCGGCGGGCGGATCGAAAAGAAGATGGCCGGGTATCACCAGTTCCACGCCGTGCGCGTGGCGGTCGACGAGACGCTGCGCGCGGCCGAGCTGGCGCGCGCCCAGGAGGTGGCGGAACCCTTCGACCGCTACGAGGCGGGCGCGCGGCCCGGAGGCAAGCCCGGGGACCGGCGGGTGGGCGTCGTGTGGCACACGCAGGGCTCGGGCAAGAGCCTGACCATGGCCTTCTGCGCCGGCCGCATCATCCGCGAGCCGGCGATGGAGAACCCGACCGTGGTCGTCTTGACCGACCGCAACGACCTCGACGGCCAGCTCTTCGGCACGTTCTCGCGCTGCCGCGAGCTGCTGCGCCAGCCGCCGGTCCAGGCGGAGAGCCGCGCCCACCTGCGCGAGCTGCTGTCGGTCGCGTCGGGGGGCGTGGTGTTCACGACCATCCAGAAATTCTTTCCCCCTTCGCTGGAAGATGGGTCGAAGGGCGACCGGCACCCGGTGCTCTCGCCGCGGCGCAACCTGGTGGTGATCGCCGACGAGGCGCACCGCAGCCAGTACGACTTCATCGACGGCTTCGCGCGGCACATGCGCGACGCCCTGCCGCACGCCTCGTTCATCGGCTTCACGGGCACCCCGATCGAGTTGCAGGACGCCAACACGCGCGCGGTCTTCGGCGACTACATCAGCGTGTATGACATCCAGCGCGCGGTCGAGGACGGCGCGACGGTGCCGATCTACTACGAGAGCCGGCTGGCCAAGCTGGCGCTCGACGAGGCCGAGCGGCCGAAGATCGATCCCGACTTCGAGGAAGCGACCGAGGGCGAGGAGGTCGAACGCAAGGAGAAGCTCAAGACGAAGTGGGCGCAGCTCGAGGCCGTGGTCGGCTCGCAGAAGCGGCTCGCGGTCGTGGCCCGCGACGTCGTCGAGCACTTCGAGAAGCGCCTCGAAGCGATGGACGGCAAGGCGATGGTGGTCTGCATGAGCCGGCGCATCTGCGTCCAGCTGCACGGCGAGATCGTCAAGCTCCGGCCGGAGTGGACGCGCGCGGACGACGAGCAGGGCGCGATCAAGGTGGTCATGACCGGCTCGGCGTCCGATCCCGCGGATTGGCAGCCGCACATCCGCACCAAGCCCCGGCGCGAGGCGCTGGCCAACCGCTTCCGCGACCCCGCCGATCCGCTCCGCATGGTGCTCGTGCGCGACATGTGGCTGACCGGCTTCGACGCCCCGAGCCTCCACACCATGTACCTGGACAAGCCGATGCGCGGGCACGGCCTGATGCAGGCGATCGCGCGCGTCAACCGCGTCTTCGAGGACAAGCCGGGCGGGCTCGTCGTCGACTACCTGGGGCTGGCCCACGAGCTGAAGGCGGCGCTCGCGACCTACACGGAGAGCGGCGGCAGGGGGCGGACCGCCCTCGACCAGGACGAGGCCGTGGCCGTGATGGTGGAGAAGTACGAGGTCTGCTGCGGGCTCTTCGGTTCCTACACGACGCCCGAGGGCGTCGTGGGTGGCTTCGACCGCTCGATGTGGACGACGGGCACGCCGCAGGAGCGGCTCGCCCTGCTGCCGCCGGCCCAGGAGCACGTCCTCGCCCAGGAGAACGGCAAGGAGCGCTGCCTCCGCGCCGTCCGCGAGCTGTCCCAGGCCTTCGCGCTCGCGGTGCCGCACGAGGAGGCGCTCCGCATCCGCGACGACCTGGCCTTCTTCCAGGCGGTGCAGGCGGTGCTCGCCAAGCGCGCCCCGGCGGACGCCCGGCCGGAAGAGGAGCTCGACCACGCGGTGCGCCAGATCATCTCCCGCGCCGTCGCCCCGGAGGGCGTGGTGGACATCTTCGCCGCCGCCGGGCTCGAGAAGCCGGACCTCTCGATCCTCTCGGACGAGTTCCTGGCCGAGGTGCGCGGGATGCCGCTGCGCAACCTGGCCGTGGAGCTGCTGCAAAAGCTCCTCAAGGGCGAGCTGAGAGCTCGCGGCCGCAAGAACCTCGTCCAGGCCCGCTCGTTCGCCGAGATGCTCGAGCGGACCCTGCGCCGCTACCAGAACCGCGCGATCGAGGCGGCGCAGGTGATCGAGGAGCTGATCGAGCTGGCCAGGCGGATGCGCGAGGCCGACCGCCGCGGCGAGGACCTCGGCCTCAGCGAGGAAGAGCTGGCCTTCTACGACGCGCTCGAGACCAACGACAGCGCGGTCGCCGTGCTCGGCGACGAGACCCTGCGGGAGATCGCGCGCGAGCTGGTCGAGACGGTCCGCAACAACGTCACCATCGACTGGACCCTGCGCGAGACCGTCCGGGCGCACCTGCGCGTGCTGGTCAAGCGCATCCTGCGCAAGCACGGGTATCCCCCGGACAAGCAGGAGAAGGCGACGCAGACCGTCCTGGAGCAGGCGGAGCTGCTGTCCGCCGAGTGGGCGGTGGCGTGAGGAGAGTGAGGCGCGCGGGGAGCATTCCCACCGAGAGTCGCCCGGTCGCCGTCAGTCGCCGCGGTAGAGGCGCTCGAGATCGACCAGCACGACCTCGCCCTCCCGCGCCGCGGCGCGGAGGGCCGGCGTGAACCCCGCGCCGGAGAAACAGGCGAGCCGGCAGTCCGCCACGTCGGCCACCGCGCGTTCGGCGAGCAACCTCCGGGCCTCCCGCAGGCGAGATAGATCGGGGAGGTCCATCCGCCGGCCCCGTTTCGCCTCTCCGAGCAGCAGCACCGAACGGCGGCCGCCGTCGCCGCCGCCGAAGGCGACGACGTCGATCTGGTGCCCGGTGCGGGTCGTGGCGTCGTGCACGACGCCGGCGCCGACCTCGGCGACCGCTCCACCCAGCGTCCGGTCGCCGGCGAAGCGGAGGGTCCACTGCCGGCAGACGTCCTCGAAGTGGGGGCCGAGGATCGCGGCCTCGAACGTCGCGTGCGCCCGAGCCCACACGGCCGGTGCCCGCCCGGGGCGCTCGAGCTGGCTCCATGCCGGCCGGAGGATCGCGTGGTAGAAGCGGACGATCGGTTCGACGATGTGCCAGCGCGGGCGGCGGGGACGGAATGCATCGTCGCGCTTGCCGACGAACCCGGCGTCCTCGAGCACCGCCAGCGGATGCCCGATGTCGGCGCTCTCGCGGCCCAGCGCCGCCGCGATCGCCCCGCGGGTGGTGCGTCCTTCGGCGATGGCGGCCAGCACCGAGTGGTACAGGGACGTGTCGCGCAGGTCCGCCTCCTCGGCGAGCAGGTAGCGGCCCTCGCGGAACAGGGGCACCGCCGGGTTGAGGGCGGTGCGCAGCAGCCACGTGTCGAAATCGTCGGGCCCCTCCGGCGTGTCGTCGGCGACCAGTTCACGACGATAGGCGGGCGTGCCGCCGACCACCGCGTGGACGCGGAACGCCAAGGCCGCAAAGCGATCGATCCCCCAGAACTCCGCCGCCTGGCGGTAGTCGAGGGTGGGAACCACCAGATCGAGGGCGGCCCGCCCCCGGAGCGGGGCGTCGCCGGCCAGCAGGCGGCCCATGAGCGACAGGGCCGAGCCACAGAGGATGAGTCGCGTTTTCGTGCCGAGGCGGTCGGCCGACCGCGGCGCGAACGCGGCCTGGAGGAGCGAGGGGAGCGCCGGCTCCGCCCGGACGAGGTAGGGGAACTCGTCGAGCACGACCACTCGGGGCCGCTCTCTGCCGAGCGCCATGAGCGCCGCCACCGCCGCGGACCAGTCCGGCAGGGCGAGGGCAGCCGGCGCCCCGAGGTCGGCTGCGAGCTGCGCCCCGAGGTAGCGGCGCGCGTCCGCGTCGGTGGCGTCGATCGCACCGTGGTAGAACCCGCGGGTGGCCTCGCACAGGAGCTGCAGCAGCAGCGACTTCCCCTGCCGCCGCCGGCCCGACACGATCCCCAGCGTGGCCTCGGACCGAGGATCCGACGCAAAGCGGGTCAACGCCTCCCATTCCCACTCGCGGTCGAACAGCTCGACGGGGCGCTCCACGCCAAGAATATAAAAGTACACTTCCAGGAAGTCAACTTCAAGAGTTGGACAAGCCGCTCCGATACGGCTGGCGGCTTCTGAACGAGGCTCGAAGCCGTCGCGGATTGCCCCCGGCGCCGCCATCGCCTACAATCGCGCTTCCGCGCGGAGGTCGTCTGCAGACCTCCCGCCCCGCCAACGTAGCTCAGTGGTAGAGCAGCTGATTCGTAATCAGCAGGTCCGGGGTTCAAATCCCCGCGTTGGCTCCATGTCCGCCCTCCGGTCGTTCCGCGCCCTGCTCTGAACGCGATCGCCTCCGCCGCCTCCGCCTCGGCCGGCCTCCGCGGGTATGCACCGCTCGGCGGCCGGCTCCCACGATCAGGCCGCGTGCGGCCCGGCCGGCACGCGCCGGCGGATCTCCTCTCCCACCTCCCGCCGCGCCACGCGCAGGTCGTACTCCGCCTGGAGGCCGAGCCACAGCTCGGCGCTCGTGCCGAAGTAGCGGCCAAATCGAAGCGCGGTGTCCGCGCTGACGCCTCGCCGACCGCGCACGATCTCCGAGACCCGCGTCACCGGTACCCCCAGGGCCTTCGCCAGGGCATTGGCGGAGAGCCCGGACGGCTTCAGGAACTCCTCGGCGAGGATCTCGCCGGGATGAATGGGATCGAGCAGCACTGTGGCCATGGTGTCAGTACCTCGGGGTCTCAATGGTAGTCGACGATCTCCACCGCGAACGCGTCTCCATCCCGCCAGACGAAGCAGAGCCGCCACTGGTCGTTGATGCGGATGCTGTGCTGGCCTCTGCGGTCCCTCTTCAGGCCTCCAGCCAGTTTCCGGCCGGCACTCTCAAGTCCTCCAACGAGGCCGCTTGGTGGAGAAGCAGGCGGCCCGCGGAGCGCACTCAGCGCCTCAGCGCGCGCACGGCGGCAGCGGCGAGCAGCAGGACGAGCAGAAGTGCGCCGGGCCACCGGAGCGCCGGGATCTCGAGGGCGCTGGGCACGCCGAGCACCCAGAGGTCCTCGCCGTGGACGCCGTCGTTGCCGGCGAAGACGGCGCGGTCGGGGAGGAAGGCGGCGCCGCCCCCGCCCAGGCCCACCTGCGTGCCTGCGAAGACCTGGAACGTGGTGTCCGGCGTGCCGTAGGTGATCGACTGACCGGTCACGCTGCTGATCAGCGCGAACGAACCGGTGGGATCGGCGGTGGCCTCGCCGCCATGGAGGACGAGAAGATCCGCGATCGCTCCGGTGGCGAGGTCGAGCGCGTTGAGCCGGTCGGTGTGGAACAACAGGTAGCGGTCGCGGAGAACGAGCAGCAGGCGGACCCAGGGCAACGACCCGGTCAGCGGCACGGTGCCGGCCGCGGTACCGTCGCTGCGCCAGATGCGGGAGACCACGGCGCCGCCCGCGTCGAGCCAACTCTCGAGCAAGAAGAGCTCGCCGCCCGCGGCCAGGAGGTGGCCCGGCGAACCCTGGTCGAAGGTCTTGATCCGTACCGTTCCGCCCGGGTTGCCATCGGTGCGGAAGAGACCGGGGCCGAGGTCGGGCAGCCCGGCGACGCAGCGGGCGCCGAAATAGGCGGCGTCGCCGAGGACCGCGACGCTCCAGATCCCGTCGTTGACGTCGCAGCAGCGCACCACTTCTTGGCGCGTGGGATGGACTTCCCACAGGTCGTGTATGTCGCCGAACAGGCCGTCGCGGGAGACGAATGCCCGCGGCCCCAAGCCGAAGATGTGCGCCACGACGTGGAAGCCGCCTTCGGGGAAAGCCCAGACCTGCTCGATGACCTCGCCGTCGGTGCGCCAGACAAAGTAGCCGATCCCGAAGTAGAGCCAGCCGTCGATCACTTCGGGCGAGACGTACTCGGCAACGACCTCCTCGTCGCCGACCGGGTGGACCTCCACGCCGTCGGTCGCCCACAGCCGGTTCGCGCCATCAGGCCCGGAAGCGGAGGCGCTGAAGAGCAGCTTGCCGCCCACCGTGCCGAGGATCCGGGGCAGCGACCAGCAGGCGCCCGGGCAGAGATCGACCAGCGGGTGGGTTCCCTGCGGCGTGCCGTCGCTGACCCAGACCTCTTCGCCGTGATCGAAGTCGAAGGCGGTGAACGCGGCGAGATCGCGGAAGGTCCGCATCTGGCGGACGTAGGCCCCGGCGTTCGGCGGGCACTCGGGGATCGGAACCGGGCACACCGGAAAGAACCACGTTGCGCCCGTGGGCTCGATGTCGTACAGCGGCTCGACCGTGAACGCGGGCGGCGCGGAGGCGGCGGCGACGCGCGCGGCGGGCGTCACGGCCAGAGGAAGGGCGACAATCGAGACCAGGACGAGGGACGGTCGTCGGCGTGGCATGGCTCCTCCCCGGCGGCGCTCCCGCGGAAATTCGTGGTGCGGTGAATCGGGGCGACTATGCTACCACGGCATGGGAAGTCCGATCGCCGCCGCTGGCCTCGCCGGGAGCTTGACCGCACAACCGCTACGCCTTGCAATCCGTAAGGCCACGTGGAGCGAGCATGCCGACTTCCACGATCACCAGCAAAGGGCAGATCACGATCCCCAGGACCGTCCGCGAGCGGCTCAACTGGAAGACCGGCGACCGGCTGGACTTCACCATCGACACCTCGGGACGGGTCATCGTCGAGCTGGCGACCGGCGACATCCGGGAGCTGAGGGGGCTCCTGCATCGGCCCGGCCGCAAGCCAGCATCGGTCGAGCAGATGAACGAGGCGATCCGGCGCAGCGCCGCCGCGAGTTTCCTTGGTGCCGAAGGCCGCCGGCGGTGATCGGGATCGCGCAGCCCCCTCGAACGACTCACGCGACGGCGTGGCCCGGAATCTTGTCCACCTCTTCGCGCAGCCGCTGCTCGGCATGCCAGAGGTCGTGGGCCTGCTGCATCCGCAACCAGAGGTCAGGGCCGTTGCCGCAGAACTTGCCGAGGCGCACCGCCATCTCGGCGCTGACTCCCGATCGGCCGGAGAGAACGCGGTGGAGGGTCTGTCGGGTCACCCGGAGTTGACGGGCGGCCTCGGCGACCGAGAGGCGGAGCGACGGCAGGACGTCCTCGCGGAGAATCTCCCCGGGGTGAGTTGGCGGCCGGCGCCGCGTGGGGTAGGCAGCGGGCTTGTTGCTCATTCCTCGACTCCTAGTGGTACTGCTCCAGCTCGACCCTCAGGGCGTCGCCCTCCTCCCACTCGAAGGTGATGCACCACGGGCCGTTGACCTGGAGGCTGTAGCGCCGCGGGCGGCCCCTCAAGGGGTGGAAGTTGAAGCCCGGGACGTTCAGTTGCTCCAAGCTCGCGGCGGCGTGGAGGGCGTCCAGCCTCCGGAGCGCCCGGGTCTGGAGATCGGGCCGGACTCTGCGGCTGGACCCCTCTTCGAAGAGCTCCTGGAGGCCCTTGTGCCGGAAGCTCCGGATCACGAGAGGTGTGTAACACAAGGCGCTACGATCTGTCAACCGAGGCGCTACTAGAGCTACCACCAGAGAACTGTGGTTCCAAGCCGGTTCTTGGCGTCGTCCTCGAACGATCCTTGAAAAACGAGCGATCGCCGCTCGTTTTTTCAAGGATGTCAGGCGTCCCTCGGCTCCCGGTGACGACGACGTCCCCGGGCTCCGTGCGCGGCCCGGCTCCCGCTGCTAACCTCCCCGGCGATGGTCTCGCCTCGCCCTCCCGAGGTCCGCCCCCCGCCCCGGCGCCCGCCGGTCTGGGCGCTGGCGTCGGCGGCCTGGCTCGGGCCGGCGGTCCTGGCGGCGTTCCAGGTCGTGGTCCAGGGGCGGCTCGGCAGCCGCGATCCCGCGACCTGGCGGACGATCGCGTGGGAGGGCGGCGACTGGCTGCTCTATGCGCTGCTGACGCCGGCAGTGTTCTGGCTCGCGCGCCGCTTCCCGCTCACCCGGCGGAGCGGGCTGCGGCGGATCCCCGCGCACGTCGCGGCCGCGGTCGGTCTCTGCGCGGCGTGGGCCGGGGGCGGGGTGCTCCTCTGGCGGGCGCTGTTTGCGGAGCCTTCGACGCCCTGGGGCGGCGGCGTCGTGGGGTGGTTTCTGACCAGCCTGCCGTTCGGGGTCGCGGTCTACTTCGCACTGCTCGCGGTCGAGCACGCGGCGTTTTTCTTTTTCGAGGCGCGCGAGCGCGAGGCGCACGCGGCGCGGCTTTCCGCCCAGCTCGCCGAGGCCCGGCTCGGCGCGCTGCGGATGCAGATGCAGCCGCACTTCCTGTTCAACAGCCTCAACGCGATCACCGTCATCGTGCGCGACCGCGACGCGGCGACCGCGACGCGGATGCTCGAGCAGCTCGGCGAGATGCTGCGCCGGGTGATGCGCACGGAGGGGCCGCAGGAGGTCGCGCTCGCCGAGGAGCTGGCGTTCGTGCGCCGCTATCTCGCAATCGAGGAGGTCCGCTTCCCGGACCGCCTGCGGCCCGAGTTCGCGATCCCCGAGGAGCTGCTGCGCGCCGCCGTCCCGGACCTGGTGCTCCAGCCGCTGGTCGAAAACGCCGTCCGCCACGGGCTCGCCCGGCGCGTCGAGGCGACGCTCTTGCGGGTCGAGGCACGCCGGGAGGGCGACGACCTCGTGCTCACGGTCACCGACGACGGGCCCGGCCCGGAGGAGGGCGCCGCGCCGCGGCCCGAGGGCGTCGGCCTCGCGAACACCCGCGAGCGGCTCGCGACGCTCTACGGCCCCCGCGGGCGGCTGGAGCTGACCCGCTCGCCCGCGGGCGGCGCGGCAGCGGTCGTGCGGCTGCCATACCGGGAGCTGCCGCCCGCGGAGGAGGCCGGCGATGACGGCGATGGCTGAGACCCGCGCGATCCGGGCGCTGATCGTCGACGACGAGCCGCTCGCGCGGCGCGGCATCCGCCAGCTCCTCGCGCCCTATCCCGACTTCGTGGTCGTCGGCGAGTGCCGCGACGGCCGCGAGGCGCTCTCCGCGCTCGCGACCCTCGCGCCCGACCTCGTCTTCCTCGACGTCCAGATGCCCGGGCTCGACGGCCTGGAGGTGATCCGCGCGCACGGCCCGGAGCGGATGCCGGCGGTGGTCTTCGTCACCGCCTACGACGAGTTCGCGGTGCGCGCGTTCGAGGCGCGCGCGCTCGACTACCTGGTCAAGCCGCTCGGCGCGGCGCGCTTCGCGGCCACGATCGCCCGCGTGCGCGAGCGGATGCGGACGGTGGGCGCGCTCGCGCTGGCCGAACGGCTGAGCGCGCTCCTCGCCGGGACGGCCGCGCCGCCGCCGGCGCCG
>CAZNIX010000138.1:0-10518 GCA_964573125.1 uncultured Thermoanaerobaculia bacterium | reverse complement strand
CGCCGTCCGGCCTCGCGCAGCCGCTCGCCGAGCAGCTCGTCGGCGCACGGCACGCAGTCCATCCCCTCGTAGTAGCGCCACTTGAGGTCGAAGTGCTTGAACGTCTCGCCGGGCGGGAAGACGATCTCGACCGGCGCGTAGGCGGTCGGCCGGTCCGGGCGGTCGGGATCCTCGGCGACCAGCACGCTGAACTCGCGCCCGGCGATGAACTCCTCGATCAGCGCGCCGCCGAACGCCGCGATCATCTTCTCCGCCTCGCGCTCGAGCGCGGCACGGGTGTCGACCCGCGAGTCGGGAGTGAGGCCGATCGACGAGTAGCTCGACGGGTGCTTGACGATCAGCGGATAGCGCAGCTCCGCGGCGGCGCGGGCGATCCCGGCGCCGTCGCGGGCCATGACCGCCGGCGGCGTGCCCACGCCCCAGGCGTGGCAGACCCGCTTCATCGCCTGGCGCGAGGGCTCGAAGAAGCCGGCGTCGGCGCCGGTGAACGCGCAGTCGAGCCGCTCGAGCGCTTGGACCACCTCGATCCCCGGGCGGTCCTCGTCCCAGGCGCCGTCGCACAGGTTGAAGAACAGGTCGTAGCCGCGGCGGGCGAGCTGGATCAGGTCGCGCACGGCGGTCGCCTTGCGCAGGAAGACGTGCTCGCAGTCGTGCTCCGGCAGGTAGGGGCTCGGGTCGCACACCTGGTCGACCTCGGCCAGCGGCGACTCCGACCCTTCGTAGCCATCGCTCAGGACGCAGATCTTCACGACCGTTCCCTCCGGCGGTCCGCCCGCTGCGCATCGTCCTCTTGGTCGAGATTGCGATTGTCTTGCGATTGCGGTCCGAGCGCAACCCCCTCGCGCGCGCTCCGGCGCTATACTCGCCGCGGTCTCGTCCGCGGGCGCGCCGCCGTCGCGCCCGTGACCCCGCGATCCGACTCGACCCCAGCCGCGTGAGCGACGATCCCGAGCCCTACGCCTGGTACCTCGAGCGCTACGCCGGGACGAGCGGCGCTCTGCTGCGCACCGCGCTCGAGGAGTTCCCGTTCGTCATCGGCCGCCGGCCCGGGCTCGGCCTCACGCTCGCCTCGCCCGAGGTCTCGCAGCTCCACGCCGAGATCGTGCGCGCGGGCGACGGCCTCGCGGTGCGCGACCTCGGCTCGACCAACGGCACGTTCCTCAACCGGCGGCCGCTCGCGGGCAGCGCGGCGCTCGCGCCGGGCGACGTCCTGCACATCGCCGGCCTCGAGCTGCAGGTGGTGCGCGAGCTGCGAACGCGGCCGTCGCTGCCGCGCGGCACGATCCGCATCGAGGACCTCGATCTCCCGCGCCGCTTCGCCGGCTTCCGCGACGAGGTGCGCGCGCTGATCGAGACCGGCTCGGTGGCGGCGCGCTTCGAGCCGATCGTCCGCCTCGCCGACGGCGCGGTGGTGGCCTGGGAGGCGCTCGCGCGCGGCACCTCGAGCGAGCTGCCGGCCGAGCCGGCGCGCCTGTTCGCCGCGGCGGCCGAGGCCGGCCTCGCCGCCGAGTTGTCGCGCCTGTGCCGGATGCGGGCGGTCGAGGCGGCGCGCGGCGAGCTGGCGGCGGGCGCGGCGCTCTTCCTCAACTGCCACCCGGCCGAGATGGCCGACCCCGAGGCGCTCATCGCCGCGCTCGCCGCCGAGCGCGCCGCCGCCGGCGGCCGGCCGCTGGTGCTCGAGATCCACGAGACCGCGGTCACCGACCCGGGCGCGATGGCCCGGCTCAAGGAACGGCTGCGGACGCTCGAGATCGGGCTCGCCTACGACGATTTCGGCGCCGGCCAGGCGCGCCTGCGCGAGCTGGCCGAGGCGCCGCCCGACCACCTCAAGTTCGATCGCCTCCTGATCGCCGGCCTCGACCGCGCGCCGGGCTCGCGCCAGCGCCTGCTCGAGACCCTGGTCGCACTCGCCAAGGACCTCGGGATCGCGACCGTCGCCGAGGGCGTCGAGACCGCCGGCGAGCTCGACGCCTGCCGCGACGCCGGCTTCACCGCCGCCCAGGGGCATTACCTCGGCGGGCGCGGGCGGACCTCGGCCTGAGCGCGACGACGGCCGGCCGGCAGCCTCCCGGGGCGCGGACCGCCCCGGGCAGGCCGCCGGCTCCGCCTCACTCGAAGGTCGCCGTGCAGGTCTTGTCGGCGTCGAGCGTCACCGTGGTCGAGAAGTCGCCGCCGCTGCAGTCCCCGCCCCAGCCCCCGAACGAGACGTCCGGCCGCGCGAAGAGCGTCACCGCGGCGCCGGCGGCGAAATCGGCGCTGCAGTCGGCGGTGCAGAGCAGCGCCGGCGGGTTGCTGGTGACCGTGCCGGAGCCCGCGCCCAGGAACAGCACGGTGAGCGTGAAGGTCGGCTGCGGCGCGACCGCGACGAAGGTCGCGGTGCACGAGACGTCGCCGAGGACGTCGACGATCCCGCCCGCGCACTCCGGATCGCCGCTCCAGCCGGCGAACGCCGAGCCGGGGTCGGCGACGGGCGTCAGGGTCACCCGGGTCGGGATCGCGTAGGCGGCCGCGCACGTCCCCGGGCAGTCGATCCCCGCCGGATCGCTGGTCACCCGGCCCGAGCCGTCGCCGGCCAGGGTCACGGTCAGCACGCCGGTCTCGCCGGTGACGTCGAAGCGCGCGAGGCAGGTCTTGTCGCCGGCGGCGGTGACCACGCCGTCGGCGCAGTCGGGGTCGCCGGAGAAGCCGCCGAACTCCGAGCCCAGGTCCGCCTTGGCGGTCAGCGTCACGATCTCCCCGGGATCGAAGACCGCCGTGCAGGTGGCGCCGCAGTCGATCCCGGCCGGGTCGGAGCTGACCGCTCCGCCGCCGAGCCCGAAGCGGACGATCGTGATCCGCGCCTGCTCCGGCTCGAACGTCGCCGTGCAGGCGGCGTCGCCGAAGACGTCGACGATCCCGTCCTCGCAGTCGGGATCGCCGCTCCAGCCGGCGAACCGCGAGCCCTCGCCGGCGGTCGCGGTCAGGAACACCCGGGTCGGGATCGGGAAGCCCGCCGCGCAGGCGCCCGGGCAGTCGATCCCCTCCGGATCGCTGGTCACGCGGCCCGAGCCGGCCCCGGCGAGGTCGACGGTCAGCACCGCGTCGGGGACGTCGAGGTCGAAGCGGGCGAGGCAGGTCGTGTCGGCGTCGACCGTCACCACGCCGTCGGCGCAGTCGGGATCGCCCGAGAAGCCGCCGAACACCGAGCCGACGAACGCCTCGGCGGTCAGGGCGACCGGCGCCGCGGCCGAGAACACGGCCTCGCAGACCTCGCCGCAGTCGATCCCCGCCGGGGTGCTGAACACCCGCCCGTCGCCGAGCCCGAAGCGGACGACGGTCAGGGTGTGCGGGGCGAGCACGGTGATCGACACCGTCGCGGTGTCGCAGAGCACCGGCGCGCCGCCGTCGCAGGCCTCGTAGACGAACTCGTCCGCGGTCGTCTCCGAGCCGTTGTGGGCGTAGCTGAAGGTGCCGTCGGCGTTGAGCGTCAGGCTGCCGTGCGACGGCCCGCTGACCGGGGTGGTGGTCACCGTCAAGGTGTCGAGGTCGGGGTCGGTGTCGTTGGCGAGCACCGAGGTCTCGCCCGAGTCGAGCACCGTCACCGTGCCGCCCTGCTCGACCGTCGCCGAGTCGTCCTCGGCCGACGGCGGCCGGTTGAAGAAATAGCTGTCGAGGGTGGCCCGCGCCTGGTTCTCGACCAGCACGTCGCGGGCGAGGAAGGCGCCGGTGACGTCCGAGAAGTGGCCGATCCGCAGCGTCCCGTTGGGCGCGTAGACGCTGGCCTGGAAGTCGTTGTCGTGGCCCAGCTCGGCGGCGAGCGGGAAGTCGAGCGGGCCGGGACCGCCGTTGAGGCCGGCGACGTAGAAGACCAGCTCGTTCACCGGCGTGCCCGAGCCCTCCTCGGGACCGACGACGACGTCGCGGTCGGTGAACAGCCGCCCCTCGACCCGCACCTGCGCGGGCCCCCGGAACAAGAGCGCCGCGCCGCGCTCGACGTCGACCGAGCGGACGTTGTAGTGCCCGCCGGAGAACACCAGCGCGCCGTCGCGGCCGACGCCGACGGCGCCGTAGTCGCCGGGCGGGAGGATCACGAAACCGTCGCGCGGCACGTCGACGTCGGGCGAGCCGGGCGCCGGCGGCTGGGCGATGAACAGCGGCAGCAGGTCGAACACCGGCAGAGCGAGCGGCGTGACCAGCGCGCCGAGGACGTTGCCCTTGTTGTTGAGGTCGTTGTAGTGGACGTCGCCGCCGACCGTCGCCCCGTTCTTGAGCCGCACGCTGTCGCCCTCGACCGCGTAGCCGGCGCCCGTCGACGCGAACGGGTCGAACCCGATCTCGAAGTTGGACTCGAGGGTCGGCCCGGCGCTGGCGTCGTTGACCACCAGGTCGCCGCTCGTCACCGCCGCCCGGTTCTTGAGCCGCATGCTGTTGGTCGCGAAGAGGACGACGTCGGGGAAGCCCGGCTCGATCAGCGACCCGCGCACCGGCCAGACCACCACGAGGTCCGCGCTCCCGGCGTGCGCGGCGGCCGCTTCCCGGTCGGCCTCGAACATCATCCGGACCAGCTCCGGATCGGCGCCGGTCTCGGCGCGCAGGCCGGCGTCGCGGCCGGCGAGCAGCGCGTCCAGCTCGCGCGCCGTCGGCAGCCGCCAGTCGGCGTGGCCGAAGTTGTCGACCCAACCGGCGTTGAGCCGCGCGATCACCTTGAGCGCCTGGGCGCGGGGCAGCACGGCGCGCTCGGCCAGGCCGGAGTCGACCACGTACCGCCCGTCGGCGACCCAGGTCAGACCGCGTTCGGGGTCGACCAGCAGACCCTCGCCCCGCCGCTCGAGGCCGGCCGCGGCCGGGAGCGCGCACAGGAGCGCGATAGCCAATGATAAATAGAATGAAACTCGCGATTCGATTCGACACGTCCAGCGCATGGGTCCCCCCCGAAGTCGGTGAGCAAGGATTTCCGGAAACGGACTCGATTGTACACCCATCCGACCGCCGCGTCGAGCGCCGGCCGTGCGAGGCAGGAAGCCATAAATCAAAGGCATTCAATAGTTTCAGTACGGCGATCCCGATCCGCGTGTCCCGCGGCCCGGAGGCGGGCTCGAGCGCAGCGGCCCTCGGCGCGAGCGGCCGAGAGATCGCTGGCATTCTTCATTTTCGATCGAAGGAAACCGGAGAGGCGATCGATCGAAGGCGAGTTCCGACAGCGGACGACCGGCGGGGGCGCTTCGAGTCCCCGCGAGCGCCGCGGGCCGACCGCGGCGCCGGGGCGATGGCGGCCGCCGGTCCCGAGGCAGCGGGGTAACGACCGCGGCCGCCGGGCGCCCAATCCGCCGGCGCCGCCGGTGTAGGCTGCGCCGACTACCGGCCGAGGACGAACCGTGGAAGACGAGGGGCGCGCGAGGGATCCGGCCGGGCCGCCGCCGCGCCCCGGGCGGGGCGAGGAGACGCGGCCGCGGCGGAGCGAGCGGGCCGCCCCGCCGCCGCGCCCCGGGCGCTTCGAGGAGGCGCTCTCGAGCCGTCTGTTCCGCTTCGCCTCGCCGCGCATGGCGCACGTCCGCCAGCCGCGCACGCCGCCCCACTTCACGCCCTTCGAGCGGGTCGCGATCCCGCGCCGCCGCGGCGCCGGGAGCCTGTCCGGCGTCTGGTTCCCGGCCGGCCGCGCGGCGCGCGGCGCCGTGCTCCTGCTCCACCCCTGGATGGAGTGGGGCAAGGCCTACTTCCACCGCCGCGGCCGCCTCGAGGCGCTGCGCGGCGCCGGCTACCACGCGCTGACCGTCGATCTGCCCGGCTTCGGCGCCAGCGGCCCGCCCGCCGACCTCTACGACCTCGACGTCGAGGACGCGCTCGCTTTCGCCCGCGCCCGCGCCGGCGCGCTGCCGCTCCACCTCTGGGGAGTGTCCTCCGGCGGCTACTGGGCGCACCCGGTGCTCGCGCGCGGCGCCGGCGTGGCGGGCGCGATGTTCGAGGACGTCTCGCCCCACCTCTTCGAGTGGGGCTGGCGGCAGACCCCGTGGTTCCGCCCCTGCTTCCTCTTCTTCCGCGCCGTCTTCCCGGCCAGCTACCGCTACCTCGACCTCCGCCTCCACGCCCCCTGGCTGGGGACCCGCGCCGTCGCCTACGCCGCCGGCGCCGCCGACCCCGGCATCCCCGCCGCCGACGCCCGCGCCCTCGCCGCCGCCGCCGGCGCCGAGCCGCTGCTCGTCCCCGGCGCCGGCCACCTGGCCGCGATCAAGCAGGCGCGCTCCGAGGTGATCGGGCTCGCGCTCGAGACCTTCCGGCGGGCGGAGGGGTGAGTCGTCCCCGCGCCGCGGCTCACGGCGTCGAGGGCGGCGCCGGCGGGGCGTCGTCCGTGGGCTGGAAGTACCAGCGCCCGTCGACCTTGACGAACTCGATCGTCTCCTCGCCGGCGGTGGCGGTGGCGCGGTCGCCCTCGACCTGGTAGCCGGCGACCTCGGGCGGGAGCGAGATCGGCGCGTCCGGCTTGCCCATGCCCGAGGACTCGCCGAGCTCGGTCATCATGCCGATCAGGTCGACGGTCAGGGCGATGTCGTCGGTCTTCGCGAACCGCTCGGCGAGCGCCGCCGAGCGCGCCGCGGGGTCCTCGGGCAGGGGCGTCTCGTCGCTCATCATCGCGGTGACGCCGTGGCGCTCGAGGATCCCCTCGTAGCGCTTCTGCAGCTCGGCCGCCTTGGCCTCCATCGCGGCCTTGCCCGCCTCCATCTCCGCCTTCTGCTCGGCGGTCATCTCCTCGCCGGTCATCCCCTCGGCGAACGCCTCGCCCATCCCTCCGGCCATCGCCCCACCCATGCCCATGAACGCCACCACCATGCCGGCGCCGGCGACCATCGCGAGCGCCATCTCGCGCCGCGCGTCGGGCGCGACGCAGGCCATCATCTCGGCCACGTCCCCCTGCTCGGCCGCCCCCTTCATGCGCTCGACGAGCGCCTGGGGGGATTCGGCGCCGTGCGGCGCCGCGGTGGCGGCGGCGACGGCGGGGGCGGCGAGCAGCAGCAGAGACAGCGCGACGGCGACGGTCCGGGCAAGCATGGTCATCGCAGGCTCCTCAGGGAGTCGGAAGTGGTCGCAGCGAACGGGATCGCGGCGCAGCTTGTCGCGCAGGGCTCGGGACTGTCAAGGCCGCCGTTCGGCTGGTCGCTCCTCTCTCGCCGTCGGAAGGCACCGATCCCGGGCCGGACGGCGGCGCCGGCCGGAGCGGGTGCCGGAGAAAGAACTCCCACATCGCGGCGGTGGCGTCGATGCTCGTGTTCGTCGCGCCCACCCGCCAGCGCGGCGGCGGCTTGCCTCCCGGCCAGGAGTGGCCGCCCCCGAGCAGGGTATAGAGCACCACGTCGGCGTCCTCGGCGCAGTCGAGGTACTCCCGGCGCGTGACGTCGGCCGCGACCGCCGACTCGACGGAGCCGGCCGCGCACCGGTTGCGCGCCGCCCAGGCGGCGACCCAATCGCGCACGGCCGGATAGACGGGCTTGACGGGGTTCAACGGATCGCCCAGCGGCCCGCCCTCGTAGGGCACGAGCCGGTCGGCATCGCCGTGGAACGCGATCACCGGCATCGGCCGCGTCGCCGCGCACCAACCGGACGGGAGCTGCTGGGCGGCGGCCACCAAGCCGACGGCGGCGATGCGATCGGCGAGGAGGCACGACAGCGCAAACGCCATCCCGCCGCCGTTGGACATGCCGTTGACGTAGATCCGCGCCGGATCGATGGCGTACTCCGCCGCCAACCTGTCGATCAGGGCGGCGATGAACTCGGCGTCGAGCGCCGCCCGTTCCGGCGTCGTCCACCAGACCCTCGCCGTGCCCAGGAGCTGCGCCGTGCCCGACGGATAGACGACGATGAACCCCTGCTCGTCGGCCAGCCGGTTCCAGCGGCTGAGGTTCGCCTGGTGGGCGGGCCACGTAACGCCCGCGTGCAGGCTGACGACGAGCGGCGCGCGGATCGCAGGGTCGTAGCCGTCCGGGACGTGGAGCAGGTACTCCCGCTCCTCGCCGGCGGCGACGATCCGCCCATCGGTCCGGTCGAGCAGGCCGATCCACACCGCGACGACGAGCACGAAAAGGAGCGGCAGTCCGACGACGGCGCCGGCGGCCCCGAGCAGGAATCGCTTGAGCTTCATGGGTCTCCCGGGTCCGAGCGGCGGCTTGGGTTGTTCGAGTGGGGCGGCGCCCCCCGGGTGTCGGCGAGCGCCTCGGGCGTCACCCCCTGCACGGGAACCGGCAGGCTCCGCGGCGGCGGCGCGAGCGCGAGCCGCGCGACCGTCAACGGGTGCGGCAGCAGCGCCCACGCGCCGACCGCCAGGAGGCCGACCAGGAGCGAGCACGCCAGCAGACGCCGTTTCGCGGTCATGAGCGGGTCGCACGCGCGGCGGCGCGGCGTGCGGGCACCTGATCCCCTCGCTACCCGGCCGGGACGCGCACGACGCGGCAGTTGTAGCAGCCCGGGCCGGCGTTGTGGACGTGGAGATACTCCACGTCGTCCCCGGCGAAGAGGCGCTCGATCGAGGCCTCCAGCTCCCGGCCGCTCACGACCTCCGCGCCGACCATCATCGCCGCCCGGTCGTACGCGCGCACCGAAAGGAGGCGATGGCGGAACATGACGGGGATCTCGCCCGCGGCCGGGCTCGCGGTCGCCACGCCCCGGCGCACGAAGATCGGGCCGGACCCGCGGTAGGGAGAGGACACGTCGTGATGCGTGAACGGGACCGCGAGCACGGTCTCGCCGACCTCGGCGTCGGCGAGGCTGACCCGGCACGGGTAGCCCGGCTTCTCGTCGACCACGACGCGGCGCGCGCCGGCGCTCTCCAACTCCGCGTCACTCTGCTCGAAGAGCCTGGCGAAGCGGTCGGCCGGCAAGGCGACGAGGCGGAACGAACCGCTCATGGCGTTCGATCCTCTCATACGTCACCGGGTCGGGCTACGGAGGGCAGCAGTGCCGCGCTGGCGTCGCCGGGGAAAGCGGTATGAGAGCCCGACCTCCACGGTCTGCAGACCGATGTCTTGCGTCGGTGGGCTTGGTCTTGTTCTCGGCCATCGAGATAGTCCCTGATCGCGGGTTCTGCAGCGCCTAACGGCCCCGCGGCTCAGCGGCGCGCGGAGCGCGTCCGCCTGCAGCCGCCGTGTTAAGCGGACGTGCTCGGCGCTCCCTCGCACCTAGCCACCGACGAATGCGAGTGTGGGCCCAAAGATAATGGGCCGCGGTACTCGCGCGAAGGTAGTCGCTCAGGGTCCACGAAGGACCGGTCCACGCGTACCTGCCAAGCGTGACCAGGTCCTCATCGGAGAGTTCGCCGATCAGTGAGACAACCTTCTGGTGGTAAGAGTGATAGTCTTGAAGGACTGCGCGTAGAGAGCGCCGACGATGCTTCTGATAGATGTCGTGGTTCAGGCGAGGAAGCTCACGAAGCGTGTAGCCGGGGGCGGGCATCGCCGGCCGTTCTCCTCGCAAGCCAGCCGCGTACCAGCCGAGGGCCATGCGCTGCCACTCCACCAAGTGAGAGAGGATGTCCTTGATAGACCATCCGCCGCGAGTTACGCCGCCCTCGGTCATGAGGCGGCGAGGCACGTTGTCAAGTACCTGGTCGAGCTCGCCGCGACGGAGTGTGATCTCCTTCAAGAGCTCAGCCTTGGGGAGGCGCTTTCCCATGACGTCTCTCAGCTCCCTAACGGCTGCCCGCCTCACCGGCGCGCGGAGCGCGGCCGGTGCAGACGAGTGTTACCCGGCCTTCCGCGGCGCCACTTGGAGTATGGCCCTGAGAGCATCATTGACGGACGTGTCGGTGGCGAAGGCCGCAGCCACATCCGGATCCAAGCGCGCCAAGTTAGTGCCGCCGCGGTAGGCTTCCGCGTACTTACCTCGCACGCCTCCAGACATTTGACTGAAGTCGTACTCCGGCCGTAGGTCATCCGCCTCGTCATCCTTCTTCATAGAACTTGCGCTCCTTGCGTGTCGCACGCCTTGCACTGATGATCCGGATTGTCCCTTCATCGCCGTCGATGTGGGCGACCACCAGGATTCGATCAGCTTCCGATTCCCCGATTGTGATCCAGCGCTGTTCCAATTCCGAGTGTTCATCGTCGGGGTAGGTCCAGCCGAGAGAGTCGCCGAGCACCGTTGCGGCCTCGTTGAAGGAGATCCCGTGCTTGGCGCGGTTCGCTGCTGCCTTGGCCTCATCCCATTCGAATCGCACCTGTTAAGTTTAGCACGCCGGAGCCCAGAGGCGGGTCCGAACGACGGGTGACCATCGTGGCGATCCACCAGCCATCGGCGACGAGCGCCTCTGCGGTGCCGAGCCTCCCGGCCGCCTAACGGCCCTGAACCCTTCTCACGCCGGCCAGCTTCACGTTGGTCGCGCGGGCACCGATCTGGGGATTTCAGCCTCCCGGATCTCACGAGCCGCCCGGCGGACCAGTCGGGCGGGCAGAGGGCGGCTCAATCGCCTCGCGCGAGGTGCCGAAAGTACTCCTCGACCGAGACCTCATCGCCCCGGTCGCCTTCGGCCATCGCCGCCAAGAGAGCGGCCTCGTC
>CAZNIX010000137.1:0-10532 GCA_964573125.1 uncultured Thermoanaerobaculia bacterium | reverse complement strand
GCTCGAGCCGCCGGACGCCGGCGCCGAGGCCGAGGGGCCGCGCCGCGGCAAGCTCCAGGCGCGAGTCGACCTGCGCCCGCTCGCCGGCCCGCTCGCCGCGGCGCGCGCGACGCCGGTGCGGGTCACGGTCGCGGCGTCGTTCACCGCGGGCGAGCCGTTCGTCCGCCACGAGCTGATCGCGGGCCAGAGCCTCGCCGGGCTCGACGCCTGGACCTACGGCCTGCCGATCGGCCTGCCGCGCGAGATCGAGCGGCTGAGCGTGGTCTTCGAGGAGCTGACCACCGGCGCCTGGGGCGGCGCGGTGGCGGCGCTGGTCGAGGGCGAGCTGCCGGCCGCGGTCGAGGCGCACGGCGCCTCCGACGCCGACCCCGAGGCCGGCGTCCTCCCCGCCGACCTGCTCCCCGACCGCAAGGCGATCCTGCTCCTGCCCCCGGGCGACCCGGTGGTGCGCGGCAGCGTGCGCCTCGAGCCGATGGTCGCCGACCCGCGGGTGGCGCGCGTCGAGTACCGCCTCGACGGCGAGGCGGTCGCCGCCGGCAACCGGCCGCCGTTCGCCGCCCGCGTCGACTTCGGCGCGCTGCCCGCGCCGCACCTGCTCGAGGCGGTGGCGCTCGACGCCGCCGGCGCCGAGCTGGGGCGCGACGGCCTGACCGTCAACGAGGGCGTGGGCCCGTTCCGCGTGCGCATCATCGAGCCGCGCTCGGGCGACCGCGTCGGCGCGGTCGACGTCGAGGCCGAGGTCAAGGTCCCGGGCGGCGCCGAGCGGATCGCGCGCGTCGAGGTGGCGTGGAACGGTCGGCGGGTGGCGACCCTGTTCGAGCCGCCCTACCGCACGCGCGTGTTCGTGCCGCCGGAGGCGCCGGTCGGCTACCTCACGGTCGAGGCGCACGACGCCGGCGGCGAGGTCGCCGAGGACGTCGTGTTCCTCAACGGCACCGGCCCCGGGGAGCGCGTCGACGTCAAGCTGGTCGAGCTGTTCACGGTGGTCGCCGATCCCGCCGAGCACCCCGTGCGCGGGCTCGGGCGGGACGACTTCCGGGTCTACGAGGACGGCGCCGCCCAGGCGCTCGCCGACTTCCGCGACGGCGCCGAGATGCCGCTCGCGCTCGGCGTGGTGCTCGACACCTCGGCCTCGATGACGCCCGCGCTCGCCGCCGCCCAGACCGCCGCCATCGACTTCCTGCTGCTCTCGCTGCGCGGCGAGGAGGACCGCGCCCTGGTCGTCGGCTTCGACGCCCGCCCGCGGCTGGTCCAGCCGCTGACCGCGGCGCGCGAGGAGCTGGTCGCCGCGATCGCCGGGCTCACCCCCGGCGGCACCTCGGCGCTGTGCGACGCCCTGGTCTTCTCGCTGGTCCAGATGCAGCGCGTCCCGGGCCGGCGCGCGCTGGTCGTGCTCACCGACGGCGTCGGCCGCGAGGAGCGGGTCGACTACGCCACCTGCCTGCGCTTCGTCCAGCGCAGCGGCGTCCCGGTCTACGCCATCCTGCTCGCCGGCGACGACCCGACCGCGGCGCGCCAGGGCGGCGTCGATCGCGGCAAGCT
Organism: uncultured Thermoanaerobaculia bacterium; assembly: GCA_964573125.1. Classification (GTDB taxonomy): domain Bacteria; phylum Acidobacteriota; class Thermoanaerobaculia; order Multivoradales; family JBCCEF01; genus CAVSQV01. The sequence continues at coordinate 8,990 of CAZNIX010000137.1, read as the reverse complement.
CGAGCCGCTGGTCGCCGCGGTCGGCGGCCGGCTGTTCGTCGCCGCGAACGCCGCCGGGCTCGGCGACGTCTACCGCGCGGTGGGCGAGGAGCTGCGCAGCCAGTACCTGCTGACCTACTACCCGCGGCCCGCCGCCGCCGGCGACGAGGGGTGGCGCGAGGTCGAGGTCGAGGTCGGCCGCCCCGGCCTGGTCGCGCGCACGCTCGCCGGCTACTACCCGTGACCCGGAGGCCGCCATGGCACGCCACGCGCTCCCGCTCGCCCTGCTCGTCGCGCTGACCGCGGTCGCCGCCGCGCCGGCCGCGGCCGAGCCGTCGCGGCGCTCGCAGATCTACGTCGACTGGGCCGCCGGCCCGGCCCAGCACCTGTTCACCAAGGACGACCGGGAGACCTGGAAGGAGATCGAAACCGACCGCGAGGCGGAGGACTTCATCCGCCTGTTCTGGGCGCGCCGCGACCCCACGCCCGAGACCGCGGAGAACGAGTTCCGGCGCGAGTTCGAGCGCCGCGCCGCGTTCGCCGACCAACGCTTCGGCGAGACCGTCGACGGCGAGCCGCTGCGCGGCTCGCTCACCGACCGCGGCCGCGCCTTCATCCTGCTCGGGCCGCCGCGCCGGTTCCAGGACGCGGGCGCCGGCGGCTCGACCACCGGCGGCGATTTCGGCAGCGGCGGCGAGGTCTTCGGCACCGGCGGCGCCGCCGCCGGCCCGGGTGGGTTCGAGGTCCGCGGCGGCGCCACCGAGCGCTTCGGCGTCGCCTCCGAGGAGGTCTGGGTCTACGAGGGGGACAGCCGCCCCGCGTTCATGGAGAAGAAGCGCCTGCGGGTGACCTTCCGCGCCAAGCCGGGCACCGAGGAGGTCGAGATCTACCAGGGCGAGGAGGCGCTCGGCTACATGGGCGCGGCGATCGAGCGGGCGGTGGTCGACCCCGACCTCACGCTCGCCGACCTCGCCCCCGCCGCCGGCGCCGCGCCGGCGCCGGCCGCCGGCGGCTTCGGCCTCTACGGCGCCGATCCGCTCGCGGACCCGGACGCGCTCGAGGCGCTGCGCGGCGCCCTCGAGGGCGGGGGCGGGGCCGCCGGGGCGCCGGCGGCGCTCCACCTCGACGCCGCCGCCTTCCAGGCCAGCGACGGCACCTGGATCGTGGCGGTCCAGGTGGCGACCGAGGGACCCGCGCCGCCCGCCGGCACGGTGGTGGTCGGCGAGCTGGTCGACGCCGGCGGCGCGTCGCGGCTCGCGTTCCGGCTCCGGCCCGAGTGGAAGGAGTCGCGCGACCAGCGCTACGCCAAGGCGACGGTGGTGGCGCCGCCGGGCGAGTACCGCCTGCGCGCCGGCCTCCAATCGGCCGGCGGCCAGGTGCTGTGGTCCGGCGAGGACCGGATCGCGGTGCCCGCGGCGAGCGAGTTCTGGCTCTCGGAGGTGGTGCTCTCCGAGGACATCCACCCGATGCAGCAGGCGCAGGCGATGCTCGAGCCGTGGGCGTGGATGGGCATCGCGGTGGTGCCCGAGGGCGACCGCACGTTCGCGCCGGGGGACGTGCTCTGGACCTACCTGCACGCCTGCCAGCCGGGGCTCGACGAGTCCGGCAAGCCGAAGCTGCGGGTGTCGATGCAGGTCTCGGGCGCGGCCTCGTTCCGCGGCCCGGCGGCGATCGATCCGGTCAAGGCGGGCGACAACTGCTGGGTCCTGGCCACCGCGTTCGACCTCCTCCCCGAGAGCTTCCCGCCCGGCGACTACACCCTGGAGCTGACCGTGCGCGACGCGGTCGGCGGCAAGACCGTGCAGGCCGCGCCGGTCGGCTTCAAGGTGGCGGCGGGCGGTAGCGGCGGCTAGCGGGCGCCGGTGTGGGCGCCACGGCTTCGGCCAGGGGCAGGCGCAGGCGCGCCTCGGCGCCGCGGGCGTCGCGGCGGTTGCCGAGCGCGAGGCTGCCGCCGTGGGCCTCGGCGATCTGGCGGCAGAGGACGAGGCCGACGCCGGTGCCGCCCGGCTTGGTGGTGTAGAACGGCACGAACACGTTCTCCGGGTTGGACAGGCCGGGGCCGTCGTCGCGCACCCACAGCTCGAGCCGGCCGGCGCGCCGGCGCCAGCCGACGGAGACGCCGCCGCCGGTCGCGAGCGCGGCGTCGGCGGCGTTGGCGAGCAGGTTGATCAGGAGCTGCTCGAGCTGGTCGGCGTCGGCGTCGAGCACGACCGCCGGCCCGGGCTCGACGGTCACGCTCACCCGGGTCTCGAGCGCCGCCGCGCGCTCGACCAGCGGCCCGACCGCGGTCGCGGCGCGGGAGGGCGGCGGCAGTCGGGCGAGCCGGGAGTAGGCGCCCATGAACCGCGCGAGCGCCTCGGCGCGGTTGCCGATCACCTCCAGGCCGCGGCGGAGGTCGGCGTCGAGGCCGCCCGGACGCGGCTCGCGGGCGAGCAGGCCGCCCAGGGTCGCCGCCATCGACTTGATCGGCGCCAGCGAGTTGTTCAGCTCGTGGCCGAGCACGCGGATCAGCCGCTTCCAGGCCTGGCGCTCCTCCTCGCGCAGGGTGCGCGAGAGGTCGGCGATCACCACCAGCCGGTGCGGGCGCCCCTCGAGGCGGAACCCGCGGCGGCGGATCTCCCACCGCCCCTCGCCGCCGGGGAAGACCGTCTCGGTGGTGCGGAACGGCCCGCCGGCGAGCGCCGGGCCGAGGCCGACCTCCGCGGCCGGGCGGCGCAGGAGCCGCTCGGCCGGCCGCGCGAGCAGCCGCTCGCCGGCGCGGTTGACCAGCACCACGCGGTCGCGCGGGTCGAGCGCGAAGACCGCGACCTCGATCTCCGCCATCACCCGCTGGAGCAGGAGCGTCGCCTCGCGGGCGCCGAGCCGCTCTGTGTGGAGGCCGTCGGCGAGCAGGTTGACCTCGGAGAGCACCTGGCCGAGGGCGTCGTCGCGGCCGCCGCGCCGCCCGCGCAGCGAGTAGTCCCCCTCGCGCAGCGCCTCGACCAGGTTGGCCAGGGTGTAGAGCGGGAAGACCACCCGCCGGCGCAGCGCGAGCGCGAGCGCGAGCCAGCCGAGGACGATGAACAGCGTCGCGGTCCAGCGCAGCTTGGCCGAGAACTCGCCGCTCCAGAGAAGCAAGAGCGCCACCCCGCCGCCGGGCAAGCCGACCGCGAGCGCCCAGGTCAGGATCTGGGCGTCGAACGACAGCCGCCGCCAGCGCCTCGCCATCGCGCTACCAGATCATCGAGGGAACTCGTCGAGCCGCGCCCGCAGCGCGCGGGCGGAGGGGTCGTCCGGCTGCAGCGCCAGGGCGCGCTCGACCGCCGCCCGCGCGTCGTCGATCCGCCGCTCGCGCAGGTGGATCGCCGCCAGCAGGTAGGGGATCTTCGCGAGGTAGGGGAAGCGCGGCTCGGCCGCCTCGAGGATCTCGGCGGCGCGCTCGGGCGCGCCGGCGTCGAGCTCGGCGACCGCGAGGTTGAGGTGGGCGCCGAAGCTCGTCGGGTCGGCGGTCGCCCGCGCGAAGAACTCGCGCGCGGCGGGGAGGTCGCCGCGCGCCTTGGCGAGCTGGCCGAGGCCGATCAGCGCGTCCCCCTTGTCGGGATCGAGCTGGGCGGCGCGCCGGTACAGCTCCTCGGCGCGCTCGGGGCGGCCGGTGCGCCGCTCGACCTCGGCGAGCATCCAGAGCGCCTCGTAGCTGTCGGGCTCGGCGCCGACCAGCTCCTCGAGCGGCGCCCGCGCCTCGGCGAACCGGCCGCCGGCGACCAGGCCGGCGGTCCGCTTCAGCTCGGCGAGGAACCCGACCATCCGCTTGGGGTCGGGCGCGCGGTCGCCGTCGCGCGCGCCGCCGAAGACGTAGCCGAGGCTGCGCAGGGCCAGCTCCTCCTCGGTCGCGAGCTCGCGGCCGGAGGCGGCGAGGGGCTCGAGCCCGTCGAGGGCGGCGCGATGGGCGCGCGCCATCCGGCGGCTCTCCGGATCGGAGTCGCGCCACAGGTTGGTCGTCTCGGCGGGGTCGCGACGGAGGTCGTAGAGCTCCGGCTCCGGCGCCTCGATGTACTTGGCGTCGCCGGCGACCAGCCCGGAGAGCGGGCTGAAGCCGTACGACTCGGCGGGCAGGACGGTCTCGATCAGCAGCTCCGGCGGCGCCGGCGGATCGGCGAGCAGCGACCGCCCCGCCATCGCCGGCGCGGGCGGCAGGCCGAGCAGCTCGAGCGCGGTCGGCGCCAGGTCGACCAGGCCGGCGGCCGCCCTCGAGCGCACGCCGGCGGGCACCGTCCCGGGGTGGCTCACGATCAGCGGCACCCGCAGCGTGCTGTCGTAGAGAAAGAGGCCGTGGGTGTCCTCGCCGTGCTCGCCGAGGCTCTCGCCGTGGTCGGCGGTGGCGACGACCGCGGTCGCCGCGCGCAGCCCGCGCGCCTCGAGCGCGGCGAGCAGGCGGCCCAGCTCGCGGTCGGCGCGCGCGATCGTGCCGTCGTAGGGGCGGTCGGCGAAGCGCGCGGCGAGATCGCCCTCGAGGCGGTACGGCTGGTGCGGGTCGAAGAGATGGAGCCAGAGGAAGAAGCGCCGCCCGCCGATCGTGTCGAGCCAGGCGATCGCCTCGTCGACCGTGCGCTCGGCCGGGCGGCTGCGGATCTCGAGGTCGCTCGCCGGGACGTGGCCGGCGGTCAGGTCGTCGCCGTAGCGCTCGAACCCCTGGGCGAGGCCGAAGCGCCGCTCGAGCACGAACGCGGAGACGAACGCGCCGGTGGCGAACCCCTCCGCGTGGAGGATCTCGGCGAGAGTCTCCGCCGCCGGCGGCAGCCGGTAAGTGCCGTTGTTGCGCGCGCCGTGCGCGGCCGGGGCGAGCCCGGTCAAGATCGTGGCGTGGGAGGGGAGGGTGATCGGGGTCGGCGCCCAGGCGCGCTCGAAGAGCGTCCCGGCGGCGGCGAGCGCGTCGACGGTCGGGGTCTCCGCGCCCGCGTAGCCGTAGCAGCCGATGCGGTCGGCGCGCGTGGTGTCGAACGTGACCAGGAGCACGTTGGCCGGCGGGCCGGCCGCGGGACCGCCGCCCCGGGGCGCGGGCGTCTCGGCGCCCCCGCCGCAGGCCGCCGCGGCCAGCGCGCAGAGGGCGGCGATCGACCTACCGCCGGCCGCCGGCCGCCGCCCTCGTCTCGCTCCACGTCTCGGCGCTACCATCCCCGCTCGGCGTCCGCGCCCGGCGATCCGGCGCCCGCTCCGCTCCGCGGGACGCCCCGCCCCCCCCGGCCGAGCGCGCGGCCGATGATATCCCCCGGCGCGCGGCCACCGTGGCGGGTAGTGGTACGTTTGCCGCAGGCCCCCACCGCTGGTCCACGGCGCGGCGGGAGGCTGGAACTCTAGAACGCCAGCGTGAACCAGCCCATCGTACCGTTGTACGTCAGCAGGCACTCCGCAAGGATGTCGCGGCCAATGAGCGCCTGGATCCCGTGCGGCAGGAGATCTGTAGCCACCACGGGGACCGTCAAGCGCAAGAGCGGGTGCGCGTCTCGTGTAGCGCCCGGGATCATCAGGCCGACGTCGTACTGGTCGCGGTCCACGGGCTGATTGCCCGTCGTTGGCGTGTTGATCCGCACGCTTCCGGTTGGCGTCAGCTCCAGAGCGGCCAAGACGCTGGGGTCTACGCACGTACAACTAGCCCCTGTATCCACTAGCGCCCTGATGGGCACGGGTGAGGGCATCGGCACGCCGGCAGCGTCGAGCGCCATGGCCCGGGCCGCGCTCACCGCCACCACGGCGTCCAGAATGGGGCCATCGGCGCCAACTTGCAGCGTGAAGTGGGGCAACTAGCCCTCGGCGGCAACCGGCTCCGCGAAACGCGAGATGAATTGGATCTGCTCCAGCGTTTGCACCTGCTTCACCAGAAAAGGCTGTAGGCCAAACTTCGAGTACCCAATCTTGATCGCGTCGTCATAACTGCTGTAGAAGTCCACAAGACGTTGGTCGTGGATGAGAGCGTACTTCCCCTCATGCTCAGCCCATTCAGGGAGCTTTTCGCGGTAGAACTTCAGATCCTTCTTTGAGGCGCTGCTCTTCGCTGTAGGAGACACGTTCGATGTCATAGTCACCTCCGGTGCGCAGAAGCATGGAGGCTCGATCGACTTCATCAAGAGTATATGACGTTTTTACCGTCATCATTGTGACGATGTCAAACGGCACGTCCTCCGGTCCGTTGGCGTGGGCACCGTCCGTGCCACGTACCAACTAGCCCCGCGGCCGGCGCCCTCATTCAGCGCACCCGCAGCAGCGGGTCGACCGCGTTGAGCTTCTCGTCGAGGACGAAGCCGAGCAGCACGGCCTCGCCGTCGTGGTACTCGACGTCTTCGACGACCACCCGCGGGTGGGCGGCGGGATCCCAGTCGAGCGCGTAGGCACGGTCGCCGACCACCAGCACCGGCCACCTGAGCGGCCGGCCCCAGAACAGCGGGTCGATCTCGAGGTAGAGGGTGGCCGGGGAGCCCGGCTCGAAGCCGCAGGTCGTGCACGGGGTCGACTCCGGCGCGGGATCGACCCAGGGCATCGATCCGAGGCTGGGATACTGCCAGTGCGGGCAGCGGTGGACGGCCGCGGCCGGGTTGGCGCCCGGGAAGAACCGCTCGTCACCCGCGAGCGGCGATCTCTCCAGCTCGGTCTGGATCGCCGGCGGCGGGCAGGAGCCGTGCTCCGCCGGCGCGAGCGGCTGCCGTCCCCGGAGCGACACGACCGGCGCGGCGGCGAAGCGGCCGAGCGCACCGTAGTCGACCTCCGGAGGCAGCGCCGGAAGTGCGGCCTCGGGGCCGCACGCCGGGCAGGGGTTCTTCCCCGCCGCCTCGCACGCCGCGCGGGCGACCGCGCACAGGACGACCCGGCGGGCCGTCCCGGCCGGCTCGCAGCGGGGCGCGGGGACCCACCCCCGCGGATGCTCGGCGGAGTCGTCCGGCGCGCCGAGATCGCCCGGGAGACAGAAGTCGCGGCCGATCTCGCTCGGCTCCGCCGCCGCGGCCACGTGGCCGATCGCGTCGCTCCAGCTCGCGAGGTAGAGCCGGCTCGCCGCGGCGCTCGTCGCGACCACCAGCGCGGCGACCGAGCTGCCGGTGAGGGTGGCGGTCTCGCCCGTCCCCTGGTGGCGTTCGACGATCGCGTGATCGGCGAACGCGAGGAGCGACGGCGCGGCGTGGAAGCGCGCGTTGGCCAGCAGCCGGTAGCCCGGCGTCGCCGCGTACGCCTCGTGGGAGAGGCCGCCGGCGGCGTGGAGCAGCGGCCGGCCGTCCGGGGACTGCGGGGCGGCGTGGACCGCCCAGCCGCCCGGCAGCATCGGTCCGACGTCGACCTCGGCGACCGGACCCCAGGCGAGGTTGCCCGCCGCCGCCACCACCAGCGCGCCGCGGCCGACGACGTTGTCGAGGGCGTCGAACACCGCTGCGACCGGCGCCGCCATCGTCTCCGGGTCGTCCTCCAGGCCGCCGAACAGATACCCGTTCCAGCCCACCGAGAGGTTGAGCACGCTGCGTGCGGCGTCGGCGCCGTCCACCGCCCGATCGATCGCGATCGCCAGGTCGCTGAGCGTCCCGAAGAAGCCGCCGCGCACGTCGTCGCGCACGCTGCCGGCGGCGGAGAAGCGGTCGTAGCTCACGTAGGCCAGCGCCAGCTCGGCCGCGACCTCGAGCGCGGCGCAGCCGGCGCCGGCCGGGTCGGCCTGGTTGCCTGGGCAGGTCAGCCGCCTGGCCATGCTGGCGAGGCCGACGCCGTGGGGCGAGTTCCAGGGCGCCCGCCACGGCGGCGCGCCGGCGGTCGCCTCGTTCGCCACGGTGTCGACCAGCACCAGCCGCACCGGCTCGACGTCCGCCGCGAGGTCGACCGCGCGGCCGGCGCGGGCGAGGAAGACCTGCTCGAGCGCGCGCCAGCGGCGGATCTCCGGGTCGGGCTCCGCCGCGACGGCGGCGAGCGGGACGACCGCCATGCAGTCGCGGTCGAGCCGCTCGAGCCCCTGGCGCGAGCCCTCCGCCAGGAGCGTCGCGATCGTCCCCTGGCCGCGGTCGGTGTAGCGGCAGTAGCGGCGGCCGGGCGGTCGCTCGCTCGGATCCGGCTCGGCGCCGTCGGCGGCGTCGGCGCTCCGGCCGCGGGCGGAGGAGGTGCCGCCGCGGCGGCCGTGGCTCCCGCGCTCCCCGGCCGCGAGGATCTCCTCCTCCTCCCATCCGGGGATCCGCGGGCACGCCGGGGCGAGGATCACCCCGACCCACTGCCAGTCGGGGCACGCCGCCGCGGCGACGGCCCGGGGGTCGGCGGTCGGGATCGGGAGGTCGGGACGGCCGCGCTCGGGTTCCCCCGGGCACGGCCCGCATCCGGCGAGCGCCAGGAGCAGCGCCGGGGCGGCGCGCCTCCCGAGCTCGAGGGGGCGGCGAGACGCGCGGGACCGCGAGCGCGCGATCGAGCGGATCGAGCCAGGCCGGCCAGCCCGCACCGCCTCGGCGGTGCGCCCGGGTCGGGGTATGCGGGGGTTCGGCATGGAGCACCTCCTCGCCGTCTCCGGCGGTTTACGGTTCGATGATCCGGAAGCTCGCCCACGCCGGGTCGCCGGCCGTCCGCGACCGCTCGAGCTGGGCCCGGCGCAGCGCCTCGGCCGGTTCGCGTCCGGCGACCAGCTCGCGGTAGAAGCCCGCGATCAACGCTCCCGCGGCCTCGTCGGGCACGCGCCGGGTGGTCGCGACGACCGCCCGGCCGCCGGCGATCAGGAAGGCGTGGGCGAGGCCCATCCCCTCGGCGGGAGCGTCGGCGGGCACAGACGCGGTCTCGCATCCCGAGAGCACGACCAGGCTCGGAGCCCGCGGCAGGACGACGACGTCGTCGACCGTCAGGCCGCCCTCGCCGGCCAGCGGCAGGCGGCTGTTCCAGCCGGCCGAGACGGCGTGCCCGGCGTAGTGGAAGAGCTCGCTCCGCGCCAGGCGCGCGCGCAGCGCCGGGCCGGTGGCCTCGACGCCGGTCAGCCGCTCGACGGTCGTGCGCGGGCGCAGCGCGCGCGCGACCGCCTCCGCCTCGCGGCG
>CAZNIX010000136.1:0-10615 GCA_964573125.1 uncultured Thermoanaerobaculia bacterium | reverse complement strand
GCGGCGCACGGGAGCAGCGAGCTCGAGCGCCTGCGCGCCGCGAGCTTCGGGCGCCTGCTGGAGGTCTATCCCGGCGCGGAGCTGTTCTGGCCGGCGGTGCTCGCGGCGCTCGCGCTCTCGCTCGCCGCCCACGTCCGGCGGCTGCGGCGCGGTGCCCGCGAGCTCAGGCCGTAGCCTCCGCCGCCGGGCTCTCGAGCACTCCCTTGTGCCGGGCGAGGTACTCCTCGACGTGGAGCAGGCGGTCGGGGCCGGCCCGGCGGACGATCTGGAGCAGCGTCGTCATGGTCGAGACCTCCTCGAGTTGCTCGTCGACGAACCAGTCGAGGAAGCGGCCGGCGATGTGGTTGGACTCGCCGCGCGCGACCTCGACCAGCGCGTAGATCTGGCCGGTCACCCGCTCCTCGGACTCGAGGCTGAGCGCGACCGCCTGGTCGGCCGAGGCGAACTCGCTCCGCGGCGCCGGCAGCGCCGGGATCTCGACCCGGCCGCCGACGTCGACCACGAACTTGACGAACTTCATCGCGTGCGCGCGCTCCTCCTCCGACTGGCGGTAGAAGAACTGCGCCAACTCGGGGAGCGCCTCGGTGTCGAAGTAGGCGGCGATCGCGATGTACTGGAGCGACGCCGCCATCTCGTGGCCGATCTGTCCGTTGAACGCCTCGATCAACCGCTCGCTGGCGAGCATCCGATCCTCCTCCGCGCCGCGCTCCGGCGCCGGCGCAGCGCCGAGTATACTCGCCGCCCGCGCCGGCGGCCGGAAATACCGCTCCGCCCGGCGGCGCTTTCCACACCTGCGAGCGGAGCCCCTCCGATGGCCGACAACGAGACCCCAAAACCCGACGGCTACCACCCGGTGATCGTGCTCGGCTCGGGGCCGGCCGGCTTCACCGCCGCGCTCTACGCCGCGCGCGCCGAGCTGGCGCCGCTCGTGCTCGAGGGGAACCAGCCGGGCGGCCAGCTCACGATCACCACCGACGTCGAGAACTACCCCGGCTTCCCCGACGGCATCCTCGGCCCCGAGCTGATGGACCTGATGCGCAAGCAGGTGCAGCGCTTCGGCGCCGAGGTCAAGTTCGAGGCCGCGACCGGGGTCGACCTCGCGCAGCGGCCGTTCACGGTCACCGCCGACGGCGGCGCGCGCTACCGCGCCGGCGCCCTGATCGTCGCCACCGGCGCCTCGGCGAAGCTCCTCGGCCTCCCCTCCGAGGAGCACCTGATGGGCTACGGCGTCTCCGCCTGCGCCACCTGCGACGGCTTCTTCTTCAAGGACAAGGAGGTGGCGATCGTCGGCGGCGGCGACACAGCGATGGAAGAGGCGCTGTTCCTCACCCGCTACGCGACCAGGGTCACGGTCGTCCACCGCCGCGCCGAGCTGCGGGCGTCGAAGATCATGCAGGAGCGGGCGCGCGCCCACTCGAAGATCGCCTGGGTCTGGGACAGCGCGGTCACCGAGGTGCTCGGCAGCCGCGAGGGCGGCGTCGAGGGGGTGCGGCTGCGCAACCTCAAGACCGGCGAAGAGGGCGTCCACCCGACCCGGGGGCTGTTCGTCGCGATCGGCCATCAGCCCAACACTGAACTGTTCAGGGGCCTGCTCGAGATGAACGAGCCGGGCTACATCAAGGTCCAGCACCCGTCGAGCCGCACCAGCGTCGAAGGCGTGTTCGCCTGCGGCGACGCGATGGACCCGACCTACCGCCAGGCGGTGACCGCGGCCGGCACCGGCTGCGTGGCGGCGATGGACGCCGAGCGCTGGCTGGCCGAGCATGACTGAGCGCGCCGCGACCCTCGGCGCCCTCCGCGCCTCCGGCTACCGGCCGCGCACGGTCAAGCGGGAGGTGCGCGCCAACCTGTGCGCGAAGCTCGCCGCCGGCGAGAAGCTCTTTCCCGGCATCGTCGGCTACGAGCGGACGGTGATCCCGGGCGTGGTCAACGCGCTGCTCGCCGGCCACGACTTCATCCTGCTCGGCCTGCGCGGCCAGGCCAAGACGCGCATCCTGCGCGCGCTCGTCGATTTCCTCGACCCGGCAATCCCGGTGCTCGTCGGGAGCGAGCTGAACGACGACCCGCTGGCGCCGGTTTCGACCTGGGGCCGGCGGCTGGTCGCCGAGGCCGGCGACGACGCCCCGGTCGAATGGCTCCCGCGCGACGCCCGCTACAACGAGAAGCTCGCCACCCCGGACGTCTCGATCGCCGATCTGCTCGGCGACATCGACCCGATCAAGGCCGCGACCCGCCGGCTGACGTTCGCCGACCCGGAGGTGATCCACTTCGGCATCGTGCCGCGCACCAACCGCGGCATCTTCGCCATCAACGAGCTGCCCGACTTGGCACCGCGCATCCAGGTCGGCCTGTTCAACATCCTCGAGGAGCGCGACCTCCAGATCCGCGGCTTCCCGGTGCGCATCCCGCTCGACCTGCTGATGGTGTTCTCGGCCAACCCCGAGGACTACACCAACCGCGGCTCGATCATCACCCCGCTCAAGGACCGCATCTCGTCGCAGATCCACACCCACTACCCGCCCGACGCCGAGACCGGCGCCGCGATCACCGCCGCCGAGGCCTGGACCGAGCGCGCCGGCCCGGACGTGCCCGGTCCGGACGTGATCGTGCCGCCCGAGGTGCGCCTCCTGATCGAGGAGATCTCGATCGCGGCGCGCGAGAGCGACCTCGTCGACCAGACCTCCGGGGTCAGCGCGCGGGTGGCGATCGCCGCGATGGAGCTCCTGGTCTCGAACCTCGAGCGGCGCGCGCTCGCGACCCGCGAGCGCCCGGTCTACCCGCGCCTCTGCGACCTCCAGATGCTCCTGCCGGCGATCACCGGCAAGGTCGAGATGGTCTACGAGGGAGAGCAGCAGGGCGCCGAGGTGGTCGCGCGCAAGCTGATCGGCGACGCGGTCCGGAAGGCGTTCGACCGCCGCTTCCCCGAGGTCGGCAAGGAGGTCGGCGGCGGCGGCGAGGACGACGCCGGTCCCTACGCCGGCATCGTGCGCTGGTTCGCGGCCGGCAACCAGGTCCACCTCTCGGACGAGCAGACCTTCGAGCAGTACGAGGCCGAGCTGGCGCGCGTGCCCGGGCTGATGGACATCGCGCGCGCCCACGCCGAGGGGCGCCCCCAGCGGGCGCTCGCGGCCGAGACCGTCCTCGAGGGGCTCCACCAGCACCTCAAGCTCGCGCGCGAGGACCTCGACAGCATGGTCAGCTACCGCGAGATGATCAAGTTCCAGCTCCTCAAGCGCCGGCGCGGCGCCGGCCGCGGCGAGGGGGTCAACTGAATCCTCGACGCAGCCCGACCTCGATCCCGAGGTCGCTGGCAGCGCGGGTCAGAAGGCCCCGGTGGAAGTCCTCCTGGGCCTTGTCCTCGAAGATCCCGAGGATCGTGACATCAGGCGAGGTCACCTCTCGCGAGCCTCTGTCCTAGAGTCGCTCTGGGCACCAAGCCTAGAGCTTGATGAGCCGAAGCACCGCGGAAAAGGGGCAGATCCTCGCTCGGAGTAAAGAGGCTCCCCTTCTCCCCTCGCTCGCATCGGATCCGCGTTGCGGCCTCGAAGAAGTCCACGACCTCAGGGCTATGGGTAGTGAGGATGAGTTGAGTATCCGGAGGGGTCTGCGAGGCGGTCTCCAGGATCTCGAGCAGCTCGCCCAGGCGCCCGGGGTTGACGCCGTTCTCGGGCTCCTCATAGCCCACGATGGCAGGCCGCCGCGGAGTCGCTGCGATGCCCAGGAGGCACAGAAGCCGCAGGGTTCCTTCGGAGACGAGGGCGGCCGGGAACTGCGCACCGTCGCCTTCGCTCACCCATAGCTCCAGGAAGCCCTCGGCACCCTCGCGCACGTCGAGATTGCGAACGCCCGGTACGATCCGGCCGAGATTGTGCAGGAGATTCCTGAAGCTGACGGCGTGCTTGCGCTTGAGCCAGTGGTAGAACGCCGCGAGCTGCTCGCCGTGCGGACCCGGATCCGTGGCCTCCACGTCCGCCACCGCGCTGCGCATCCTCAGGGGCTCGACGTAGTAGACGCGAATGGAGCGCAGCTCCCGGGCGGCCGCCACCAGGTGAGGATGGTTGACGGCGTCGCCGATCTCCGAAAGCAGCGTCCGTGACCGAGGCAGGTCGTAGTAGCGCGGATGGGCCTGCCGCTCCAGCTTCACGGACAGCCGCCGCGCCGCGGGCTCGTGCTTGATGTAGGGGATGACCGAGTCGATGGGCTGCCCCCCCTTGGTCAGGGGCACGAGCGATTCGTGCGTGATATCCAGCGACCGGTCCCGAGGCAGGTAACGCAGCTTCAGACCGTAGCGCAGGAGGGTACGCGTCACCCGCGTGTAGGGGCGGTCGAGATCGGCGCGGGACTCCCTCTCTTCGAGCTCTCGATTGAGTTGCTCCACGATCAGAGGCTGGAGCTGCAGATCGACCTCGAGCTCCATCTCGAACGGGTGCTCTCGCTCTCCGGTACCGTTACCTTCGTCCTCCAGCCCGTGGAAGAACCAGCGCACGGGCAGCGGCCGCTCGGCGCGGTTGCCCCGGTGGCGATGAAAGGCCGCGACGAGGGTGTCTTCCCTCGCCAGGTGGGCGAGCAGATCGAGGGCGTCGAGCAGATTGCTCTTCCCGGCGGCATTGGGCCCGAAGAGCACCACCAGCCGGGAGAGGTCCTCCAGCTCCACGTCGGCGAGGCTCTTGTACCCTCGGATCCGGATTCTCGTGATCATCGCGGCTGCGACTCCGTCGACCGGCTCGATTCCACTGGTCGAGCCGGCAGTGTAGCATCGGGACATGCCACCGCCCTGGTCTCGGCTTCCCGCTGACGGCGCGTAAGCCACGGCGGACGGTCACCCGAGGGGGGGGCCGGCGCGACGGCCGGCTGTTGATTCGCAGCTCTGAGGACTGCTATGCGCCACCGCTACTCCTGGCTCGACCCCGACCTGCTGCGCGCGCTGCTCGCCGGCCTCGACCTGCTGCGCCTGTTCAACCAGCTCGTGCTCGCCACCGGCGGCGACGTCGAGGAGGCGATGGAGTGGATGCGCCAGCTCCAGGCGCAGGGGTACATCCCCGAGGGGATCGACCTCGAGGCCTTCTTCAGCACGCTCGAGGAGCAGGACCTCGTCGCGCGCGACGCCGAGGGCGGGCTCCAGCTCACCGCCGGCGGCGAGCGCCGGCTGCGCCGGAGCGCGTTCGAGGAGGTGTTCGCCGACCTCGAGCGCGCGGGCCCCGGGTACCACCTGGTGCACGCCCCCGGCGAGGGGGTCGAGCGGCTGCCCGAGACCCGCGCCTGGGAGTTCGGCGATCCGGTCGACCAGCTCGACGCCCCGCGCTCGCTCCAGAACGCGCTGCGCCGCACCCAGGGCGACCTCGAGCTGACCGAGGAGGACCTCGAGATCCACGAGACCGAGCACCTGACCTCGTGCGCGACGGTGGTCGCGATCGACGTCAGCCACTCGATGGTGCTCTACGGCGAGGATCGGATCACCCCGGCGAAGAAGGTCGCGCTCGCGCTGACCGAGCTGATCACGACGCGCTACCCGAAGGACCACCTGTCGGTGATCCTGTTCGGGGACCGGGCGGAGCGCGTCGACCTCTCGGACCTCCCCTACGTGCAGGCGGGGCCGTTCCACACCAACACGCGAGACGCCCTCCAGCTCGCCCGCGGCCTGCTCTCGCGGCAGAAGCAGCCGAACCGTCAGATCTTCCTGATCACGGACGGCAAGCCGTCGGCGATCACGGAGGGAAACCGGATCTTCAAGAACCCGTTCGGCCTCGACCTGCGGATCGTGAACAAGACGCTCGAGGAGGCGGATCTGTGCCGGCGGCAGCGGGTGGTGATCACGACGTTCATGCTCGCGACGGATCCGATGCTGACCGACTTCGTCGAGCGGTTGACGCAGGTCAACCGCGGGCGGGCGTACTTCGCCTCGCCGTACAACCTCGGGGAGTTCATTCTGGCGGACTACATTCGGAACCGGCGGCGGCGGGTGCGGTAGCTGAGGGCCTTGCCGCGGCGGACCGCCGGGCCGGGCCGGGGACGCCTCTCCCCGGGGGACGGCGGGCGGTTGTTGTGACTCCGGGCCGGGCCGGGGACGCCTCCCCCCGGGAGACAACGCGCGCTTTTCGGGCTCGGGTTGCCGATGCCGCGCGCCGCGTCAGAGCCGGCGCACGCCCTCTACGCGCTTCCGGGATGATCCGTTGAGCGCCGGGTCTGCCGCCACCGGGCGAGAGGCGTCCCCGGCCCTACTCGCCCTCGGAAGCCAGCTCCGTGCGGCTGGGGATCAAGCACGCCCGCGGTCCAGGCGCCTCAGGACCTGGCTGACGCGCAATCCTTCCTTGAGAACGATCCCACGCTCGACGCCGAGCTCAGCAATACCGACCGCGCCTCCTTCACCGATCCCCTTTTGAATCACGGCGCTCCAGCCCGCCGGACCGCCGACTCCCTAAAACCTGCTCCTCAAGGGCGCTCTCTCATATGTCTGTAACTGTTACATTTGCTCCCTGTCCTCGAAGGTGGGTACTCAGACGTTCAGCCTGACTCCTCGGAGCTGCGATGACGAGCAACCGCTGCGCTCTTGACGCTGCTACGTAGAGCTTGCGTGCATCCTCTGCACGTTCTGCAGGTTCTCCTGTCTCCAAGAAGTCGAGGATCATCTTGAGTGTCGATGCCGTTGTGACGACGCACACCGCAGGAAAAGCCATGCCTTTGACTGAATGAATTGTTCGCGGCATGGCCGCGTCGCCAGGAGCGGCAGCGAGAGCGTTTTCTACAGCGGCATTCCACTTGAGCTTCTGCGATACGGACTGACCCTCTGGGATAGTGAGACGCCTGTCGACGATAATCTTCGCGGCAGCATGCCAGGCCTTGACGCTTTCATACTTCGCCGGATCAAACTGGAGCTCCCTGAGAAGCGCAATGACCTTCGGGCGCCAGCTGACCGGCTCGATCCCGTTCTCTGAGACATAGTGGCGGTACGACGTGCCGACGAGGCGTCCTTCGAGCTCCAGAACGATCTCATGGACGCAATCGAGTGCGGCCCTCATGTCGTTGAAACCGGCAGCAAACTGAAAGCCGGTTACAGCGTCGGCTAGGCGGACGACACGGTCACGTCGTTGGCTTGGCCGCGGTTGACCGACAGCAGCTGCGCCGCTAGCCTTCGTCGCGGCCAGAACTGGGGAACCCGCAATGTCGATAGCTGATCGCCGAAGCAGATCGGAGAATGCAGTGCCGATTGCTGCCGGTACCGCCGTCCCAGCGTATGAGAGAATGTGAACAGGGGCGGTTTCATTCTTCAAGGGACCTCGGGGCTCGTCCGCTATACTGCGCGTAGCAGGCGGCCGAAGTTGTGTGATCGCTTTGCAGATATTCGGGCTCGAGCGGAAATTGCCGGTTAGCTCTTTACGCTCGGGCCTCGCAAACGTATCCGCGAAGGCGACGAGATGATTCGTGACGCCGCCACGAAACTCATAGATCGATTGATCCGGATCGCAAACGACCTTGACAGGAATCCCCGTCTTCCGGAGCCAGAAGATTATCTCCAGATCATCGGGATTGCAGTCCTGCGCTTCGTCAACCATCACCTCGCGAAAGCGGCCTGCCAACGCGGCTGCAATGCGTCCCGATAGTGTAGGTTGCTTCAGGCGCTCGAGCGCCTCATACCGCGCTTGATCGAACCCGAGCTGCCCCTGCTTTCGCAAGTTGGCCCGAATGCTCCTTGCGGCAGTCTCGTAGGCTCGTATCTGTGATGCTGGTTTCTGAGATACATCGAATCCCAGCCGCTTGGCAACACTGGGGAGCAACCTATCGGTAAGAGGATCGAAACATGCGAGCGGGAGAGGATGGGCGCCGTCAAATGGCGTCAGACGGAAGTCATCGAGATCAGGAACCAGTCGGGGACGCTCATCCGAGTCTTTGATGCCAAATGGGGCGATCAGAAACTGCCAGACAAAACTATCAAAGGTCCCGATGAAGCTGGGGAAAACCGGTGAAGCCAGAATCCTCTCCTGCCGGAGCCGCGTATCGAGCTCAAAGACGGCTGCCTTGGTGAACGACAGAAAAGCGATACCGCGCCCCGGAGGCATGTTCCTTAACATGCACCGCGCGCGCTCGGCCATCACCCTTGTCTTTCCTGCACCCGGGCAGGCTCGTATGAACGCGGAGCTGCCGCTGAGGATCACGTCACGCTGTTGCGGCGTCGGATCGAAATCCTCCTCGCTCATTGCACAATGACCTCGATAGCCTTGCGGATAAAATCAGGGACGTTGAACGAGTCGCCTGCCGCGACCTCTTCCGCCAGCAGCTGGGCGAAATCGCCTTTGGGTGTTGATGCGAAAAGCTCCTGAATGGCGCCGGCCCGTTCATCGCCTGATCTGGCGGCGGCCGCATCCCATTTTTCTTCCGACTGTGGCCTCAACGCAAGATATGTTCTTTTCATCATGGCTGCATTGCCCGAGACGACCAGGTCGGCCTCCAGAGAGTACGTATTGACAATGACTTCTAAGATCGAGGAAGCCTGCTGCTCGGACGCAAGGGCGTCCAGAGCAGCCTTCCGCTTGGCGCCGGGAAGGTCCTGTCCTTGATTAGCGGTGTGCTTGTCGCCATCGGTTACGATGACAAGACGATCGGCGATTCGCACGCCGTTATAAGGTGTCAGCAGGGCCTTCGCATACGGAATAAAATCAACGCCCCCGATCGGCACGAAAACAGCCGAACGCAAAATGCGGAGGTCCGATGGCCTCTCCTTGAGCACGTAGTGTTTAGCAATAACAGGAAACAGAAGCGCCTCGGCAATGCCTTCAACCAGCAGGACACGGCCACCGAACAGAAGTGCGGATTTCGTCACATCGAGATAGCGGTCGATCTTCCTGCGGTCGGGCTCGGCCAAGTCCAGCTTGGCGAGAGGAATCGTTCGGGACTCCCGGCGCTGCGGCTTCGATGGCGGCGGCTGTGCATCGCTGGCCGGTGGATGGTCAGTAGCCTCCTCACTCCGGGTCCGAGGAGCAACCGAACGGACACACACAACACTCCTGCTAGGAGCCCAAGCCGAGAGGTTCGGCGAATGGGTCGCCACGATCACCTGCAGGTGGCCGGCTGGAGCGTTCGTGTCCTCCTTTGGTTGGAGGGAAAGCTCTGCACGTTCTTCCAGGAAATGAAGAATCGCGGCCTGGAGCTGCGGATGAAGATGCGCTTCGGGCTCCTCTACCAGGAACATCGTCAGCTCGGTGCTATAGGCCTTCTCCAACTCCACGGCGATCGTGGCGATGTAGAGCAGATTCGCAAAACCGTGGCCGGAATACTGGAGGCCTTCCGGGGTGATGCCGTGGTCGGCCAGTTTGAATCGGAGGTCGCGGGCGATCTGGATAAGCCTCTCTTCGGTATTGAAACCAAGTGCCGCGCTTTGCGGGCGTACACCAGCAGTAAGAACATCCAAGCCGGCGGCAACAGCTTTGTCCACATCTGCGAGAATCGGATGGGCCGAAGCGCGCGAAAGTGCTTGGGCCACCTCGTCGGGATCACGGCCACCAAGGAAGTGGCTAAGCAGTGCATAGATCCGCGTGGGATTGCCGGAAGCTAACGCGCGCTTAGCGTCACGTAGCGGGGGCAGGTACACGTGTCGAATCATCTCATGGGCGCCCAACTCGGGCGGGGACTTGAAGCGCCCAGCCCAAAGTGTGGGCCTTACGTAAGATTGGCCTCCGGTAGCGTCGTAGGCGAGACCGAACCGCGCCTCCGTCAGCGTGTCGTCCGTGGTTGCGGAGAGAAGGCGGCCCTGCTGCGGCGGCGACAGACCCGCGAACGTCGCGATGATCTCGAAAGCGCGCGCGGAACTGTCAAAACGGATGTCCGTCTGCTCGCAGTATAGCTCGCGTCGTCCTCCAAGCGGTGTCGAAATTAGCCGGATGGCATCGATGATGTTACTCTTACCGCCGTTGTTCTCACCGACGAGAACGGTAAGCCTCGACTCGAGCACCACTCTCTCCTGCGAAAACGACCGAAAGTTCTCCAGATCCAGGCTGGTGAGATGCATTCTGTTTAACCGCCCATCGATTATTCGAGGCACGCCCCCCGGACAGCGGCCGACCGGCAGTATCTATTGCGTCGGCGCAGCGTCCAGGTCAACCGCTAGCGCTAGCGGCACGCAAGGGCCGATCTCATCTAGTCCTGTCCATAGCTTAGAAGAGTCTAATTTGCAACTCAGACCCTGTCAAGTTCCAAGGCGGCTGAGACAGCCAGCGGAGAGGCGTCCCCAGCCCGGCCTCCCCGGCAGTTCCAGCGCACCGACCCCGCCCGCGTTGATTGACTCTGAACCGCGAGCCCGCACTTGGATCCCGAGGAACGGAACACCGAACGCGACCGCCGAGGCGAGCAGGAACAGGGCATCTCCGCTGGTCAAGGCCCGGAAGATCCCCAGGTCAACTACGGCGAAGAGGTCTCGGTCACGGCAAGTTCGGTCGTCAAACGACGGTCACCCTCCGGGATCGTGGGATCCCTCCTATCTGACAGCGACGAAGGAAGTGTACTCGCTGCGGATGATGCCGGCGTCGGCTAGCAGTTCCTCGTAGTGGCAGAGGAGGCGGAGGAAGGTGGCGTCGCGTTCGTCGGTGACGTCGAGGAGGGGCTCGGCGACGGCGAGGACTCGCTG
>CAZNIX010000135.1:0-10628 GCA_964573125.1 uncultured Thermoanaerobaculia bacterium | reverse complement strand
ACCCGCCGCAGCCACCGCCCGAACGGGTGCTCGCCGCGCCGGCCGTCGCGGGGGTCCTCGCCCAGGCGGGGGTCCCAGCCGTCGGGGACCTCGAGCGGCTCGCTCCACCAACCGCCGTGGAGGCGGCAGATGCGGTTCGGCACGCGGCCGTCGAGGAAGACCTCGGTGATCGCCTCGGGGCAGAGGTCGGTGGCGAGGTCGCCGGTCTCGGGGTCGACCACCGCGGTGATGATCCCGGGCGGCTGCTCGAAGGTCGGGAAGCCCCCGGGCGGGCGCACGCGGGCGGTGAAGCGGGTCCAGATCGGCAGCGCGCCGCGGGCGCCGGAGAGCCGGGTCGCGCGGTTGTCGTCGTAGCCGACCCAGACCGCGGTCACGCGTTCCGGCGAGTAGCCGGCGAACCAACTGTCGCGGCTGTCGTTGCTGGTGCCGGTCTTGCCGGCGAGCGGGTCGTCGAGCCCCCAGCGGCGGACCGAGCGGCCGGTGCCGCGGTCGAGCACGCCTTCGAGCACCGAGGTGACGAGGTACGCGGCCTGGGGCGAGAGCACGCGCTCGGGCGCCGGCAGCGGCCGGCCCGGCACCGCGGCGCCGCGGGGGTCGTAGACCGCGTCGAGCCCGTGCGGCGGCGGGCGCTCGCCGCCGGCGGCGAAGGTGCCGAACACGGTCGCCATCTCGACCGGGCTGACCTCGAACGCGCCGAGGGCGAGCGCCGGCACCGGCGAGAGCGGCGCGGTCACCCCCAGGCCGCGCGCCAGCTCGACCACCCGCGGCAGGCCGGTCTGGAGCGCGACCCGGGCGGTCGCGACGTTGTAGCTCTTCTCGACCGCGGTGCGCACGGTCACCCAGCCGTGGAACTCGCCGTCGTCGTTCTGCGGGCTCCAGCGCTGGCGCGCCAGGCGCACGGTCAGCGGCGCGTCTTCGACCAGGGAGGAGGGGGCGGCGACGCCGTCCTCGAACGCGGTCGCGTAGACCACCGGCTTGAACGCGCTCCCCGCCTGCCGCCGCGCCTGGCCGGCGCGGTCGAACTGGCTGGCGCGGTAGTCGCGGCCGCCGACGTAGGCGAGGATCGCGCCGTCGTGGGGATCGAGCGAGACCAGCGCGGACTGGAGCGGCGAGCCGCCGTCGCCGTTGCGCCCTTTCTCCCACCCCTTCTCGAGCGCGTCGACGCCCCAGGCGACCGCCTCCTCGGCCCAGCGCTGGTCGCGCCAGTCGAGGGTCGAAAGCAGCGTGTAGCCGGCGTCGGCCAGCTCGCCGACGCTGAACCGCTCCGCCGCCTCGCGCGCCGCCGCGTCCGCGAAGTAGGGCACCCGCCGGCGCACCACCGGCTGCGGGTGGGCGGCGACCGGGCGCGCGAGCCACGGCTCGGCCTCGGCCGCCGCCAGCCACTCCAGCTCGACCATCCGGGCGAGCACACGGTCGCGGGCGGCGCGCGCCGCCTCGGCGTGCTTCACGGGCTCGAGGTTCGCCGGCTCCGGAATCATGCCGGCGAGCGTCGCCGCCTCGCCGAGGTCGAGCTCCGCCGGCTCCTTGCCGAAGTAGGCGCGGGCGGCGGCGCCGAGGCCGATCAGGTTGACCCCGCCGCTCGCCCCCATGTAGATCTCGTTGAGGTAGGCCTCGAGGATCTCGCGCTTGTCGTAGCGGGCGTCGACCACCACCGCGAGCACGACCTCGCGCACCTTGCGCGTGAGCTTGCGCTCGGGCGAGAGGTAGAGGTTCTTGACCAGTTGCTGGGTCAAGGTGCTCCCGCCCTGGCGCACCTCGCGGTCGCGCAGGTTGACCAGGAGCGCGCGCAGGATGCCGGTCGGCGAGACCCCGGCGTGGCGGAAGAAGCCTGCGTCCTCGGCCGCGAGCACCGCCGCGATCACGTGCTCGGGCAGCTCCTCGACGCGCACCGGCCGCCGCTCCTGGAGGTCGTCGCCGTAGTAGGAGGCGAGGAGCGGCGGCTCGAGCAGCGCCGAGGGCACCGGCTCGCCGCCGAGCATCAGCGAGCGGATGCGGCCGCCGCGGTAGGAGACCCGCAGCAACTCGCCGCCGGCCGGGCCGTTGGGGGTGAGGAAGCGCCGCAGGTGGACGGTCACCGCGCCGTCGCCCCGGCGGTAGGCGCCGGACGGCGGCGCGCCCTCGCCCGAGGCCTCGCGGTAGCCCAGCTCGGAGAGCTCCTCGACCAGGCGGTCGGGGCTCAGCGGCGCGTCCTCGGCGAGCAGGCGCGAGCGGCCGTAGAGGCGGGAGGGCTGGCGCGTGGCGTGGTCGGCGAATTGACCCGAGAGCTGCCAGAACGGCGCCAGCAGCCAGAGCGCGAGCGTGACGAAGAGGGCGACCGCGAGCCCGAGGCCGATCAGGATCGCGCGCTTGGCGGACCGGGGGATGCGCAGGACGAGGCCCATCGGTGCGGCGAATCCTACCGCGGTCGTAGTCGGGCTGGCATAACGGCGGCGCCGCTTCGCGTTAGAGCGTCTTGAGCCGCTTCCGCCGCGGCTCCCAAACTGTCGCGAAGCTGCAAGAAACGCTCCAGAAACGACGCCCGGGCGCGGCCCGGAGCTGATAGGTTCCACCGCCGCCATGATCGCCGTCTCCGACCTCGGCAAGGCCTACGGGCCGCAGACCCTGTTCGAAGGGGTGTCGATCCAGTTCAACCCGGGTAACCGCTACGGGCTGGTCGGCGCCAACGGCTCGGGCAAGTCGACGTTCCTGCGCATCCTGGCCGGCGAGGAGCCGCCGTCCGCGGGGACGGTGGCGATCCCCAAGCGGCTGCGCCTGGGCGTCCTCCGCCAGGACCACTTCCGCTACGAGCAGGTGCCGATCCTCGAGGTCGCGATGATGGGCCACGCCGAGGTCTGGCGCGCGATCACCGAGAAGGAGGAGCTGCTCGCGCGCGCCGGCGAGTCGTTCGACGCCGACCGCTACGCCGAGCTGGAGGAGCTGATCCTCCGCCACGACGGCTACACGCTCGAGGCGCGCGCCGGCGAGGTGCTCGAGGGGCTGGGCATCCCGACCGAGGTCCACCGCCGGCCGCTCGCGACGCTCTCGGGGGGCTTCAAGCTGCGCGTGCTGCTCGCCCAGGTGCTCGCCGCCGGGCCCGACGCGCTGCTCCTCGACGAGCCGACCAACCACCTCGACATCGTCTCGATCCGCTGGCTCGAGAAGTTCCTCGGCGCCAGCTATCGAGGTCTGGCGGTAGTGATCTCGCACGACCACCGCTTCCTCGACAACGTGTGCACCCACATCGCCGACGTCGACTACGACACGATCACCATCTACCCCGGCAACTACACCGCGTTCGAGGAGGCCAAGACGACCGAGCGCGAACGGCGGGGCAAGGAGATCGCGCAGCGCGAAAAGCAGATCGCCGACCACCAGGCGTTCGTCGACCGCTTCCGCTACAAGGCGTCGAAGGCGCGCCAGGCGCAGAGCCGGGTGCGCATGATCGAGAAGATGGCCGAAGGGCTCGAGCCGCTGCCCCAGTCCTCGCGCCGCTACCCGCGCTTCGTCTTCCGGCAGACGCGGCCGAGCGGCAAGGAGGTGCTCGCGATCAAGGGGCTGGCCAAGGCCTACGGCGACAACAAGGTGCTCGACGGCGTCGCGCTCACCCTCCGCCGCGGCGACCGCATGGCGATCCTCGGCCCCAACGGCATCGGCAAGTCGACCCTGCTCAAGATCGCCGCCGGCGTGGTGCCGGCCGACGCCGGCAAGGTCGAGTGGGGCTACGAGGCGCGCCCCGGCTACTTCGCCCAGGACCACCGCGAGCAGCTCGGCGCCGACTCGCGCCAGACCGTCGAGGCCAACCTGTGGGAGACCTGCCCGGGCGAGCCGATCGGCTTCGTGCGCGCCCAGCTCGGGGCGGTCCTGTTCTCGGGCGACGACGTCGACAAGCAGCTCAGGAGCCTCTCGGGCGGCGAGGCGGCGCGGCTGCTGTTCGCGCGGCTGGCGGTCGAGCGGCCCAACGTGATGCTCCTCGACGAGCCGACCAACCACCTCGACCTCGAGGCGATCGAGGCGCTGGTCGAGGGCCTACGCGCCTACGACGGCACGCTGGTCTTCGTCTCCCACGACCGCTGGTTCGTCTCCCGGCTTGCGACCCGCATCCTCGAGCTGACCCCGGCCGGGATCAACGACTACCAGGGCACCTACGAGGAGTACCTCGAGGCGTGCGGCGACGACCACCTCGACACCGAGGCCGTGCTCGACAAGGCGCGCCGCGAAAAGCGCCGCCAGAAGGCGGCGGCGCGGCGCACCGCGAGCGGCGACGGCGCGGGCGCCGGCGGCGACGAGGACCGCAAGCGGATCCGCGACCTCACCGCCCGCCGCGACCGCCTGACCGCCGAGATCGACCGGACCGAGGCGCGCATCGGCGAGATCAACGAGACCTTCTGCGACCCCACCTACTTCGACCGCGCCTCCCCCAAGGAGGCCGGCAAGCTCGAGGCCGAGCAGAAGAAGCTCGCCGCCCGGGTCGAGGAGCTGATGGGGGAGTGGGAGGAGGTCGAGACCGAGATCGAGGAGCTGGCGGGGGCGGGGGTGGCTTGAACGGGGGCCGGTTCGAGCCCCAGCTCAGCCGGACGGTTTCGTGACTGCCCGCTCGCGCTCGCGACTCCGAACCGGCATCGCTTCGATCGCAGAGCGAAGGACCCGATTGACCTCTTCGGAGGACTCGAAGGCCTCGGCGACATCCGGATCGAGCACGATGCCGACGACGTGGCCCTTCGGCAGCCGCGATGCGAAGCGGTTGGGCCTCGCGCGGGAGTGGTCGAGATCGTACTCGACCGGCATCTCGTCAACGGCCGCGACCGTGGCCTTCTTCGTATCCTCGTCGCTCATGGTTCGTCGGTTCGCGGCTGCTGATGATCCGCACGGTCTCGTCGGATGTCTCGACAAAGCATACCAGCAGGAGTCGACCCGTGGCGGACTGCCCGATCAGAATCTCCCGGTGCTCCCCCTCGGAGTGGAACGGGTCGTCGTAGATCAGGCCCAGCGGATCGGCGAATACCGTCTCCGCCTCCTCGAAGGAGACGCCGTGCTTGTCGAAATTCGCGAGCGCCTTCCCCGGATCCCACTCGAACCAGATGCTCATCCCCGAGCGAGCCGATTCGGCCTTCGGTTGAGCTGCAACGGGCGCGACAGCCCACGCCAAGAGAGCGAAGATCCCGATGACTGACCCGAAACGCGACCTTCTCCGCCACACGCTGGCGACCCTCGCCTACCGCGCCGGGAAGACCCTGCGCGGCGCGCCCGCGGACTTCGCCGGTTTCCGCGTCGGCGACATCACCCGGACCCCTATGCAAGTCCTCGCCCACGTCGGCGACCTGCTCGACTGGGCGCACTGGCTCGCGAACGGCGAGCACCGCTGGCGCGCGTCCGACCCGCTTCCGTGGGGCCAGGAGGTCGACCGCTTCTTCGCCGCCCTCGCGCGCCTCGACGCCCGCCTCGCCGGGCCCGAGCCGCTCGGCTTCCCGCCCGAGAGACTCTTCCAGGGCCCGATCGCCGACGCGCTCACCCACGTCGGTCAGCTCGCCATGCTGCGGCGGCTGGCCGGGGCGCCGGTGCGCGGCGAGAACTACTTCCGGGCCGAGATCGAGGCCGGGCGGGTGGGGCGGGAGCAGGCAAAGCCGGTGCGGGAGTTCGATTGACGATCGGAGGGCGGCGGCGCTTCGGGCCTCACCGGGGGGCGGCCGGCCGCGGACCGTAGGCCCACGCGTAGCCGACTTGCCAGGCGAGGTAGCCGGCGAGGAGCGGGAGGTGGAGGCGGAGGATCTCCTCGGCGGACGCCCCGACGGCGAGGCCGATCAGCGCGCCGCCGGCCGCGCCGGCGCCGAGGGCGAGCAGGTGGGCGCGCAGGCTCGAGGGGCCACCGAGCAAGGGGCGCGTTGCGAGCCGGAGCAACGGCGCGGCGACCGCTCCGGCGGCCAGGCAGGCATAGAGCTCGGACCAGGAGGCCTCGACTACCAGCTCGGTGGCGAGCCAGACCGCGCCGCGGTAGACCAGCGTGCTGACGACGACCAGCGCGGCGCGGCGCCACCACGATCGCGTCTTGGGCGCGAGCACCAGCACGCCGAAGAAGAGCCCCGCCCCCCAGGTGAGGCCGACATCGACGTAGGGCTCGGGCAGCACCGCGGCGCCGTAGGAGAGAGCGCCGCTCAGCGCCGCGGCGAGGAGGTAGCCGGGCGGCGAACGACGGAGATCTCGGGTCGGGGGACGATCCATGGGCGCCTCCGCGCGAGCGGTCGAGTCGCGGTCAACTGGTAGTCGGTCGATTCTATCGATCGAGTGGGCTGTGGCCTCGGCGTCGCTTCCCACCCCCCCGCGCCCCCCCTCCCACCCCTCCGGGCGTGGCGAAGCGCTTCCCGGCCGCCCGACAATGAGCATCGGGCGCGCCCCGCCGCGCCGTTTCGTCGCTGCCACCAGGGGCTACCCTGGGCGCGGGGCGCGCCGGTCACGAGACGACGCGCGGAGGGAGCCATGGCCATCGCCCCAGTCGAGACGCCCCGCAAGGCGGCCCGTCCCAAGCCGTTCCTCTTCCCCCGCTTCTGCAAGTCGTGCGGCCGGTGCATCGAGGCCTGCCCGAAGGAGTGCATCGAGCTGTCGGCGGAGATCGATCCGCTCACCGGCTTGCACCCGGTGGTCATCGACCTCGAGCGCTGCAACGCCTGCGGGCTGTGCTTCGAGGCCTGCCCCGAGCCCTACGGGCTGATGCCGCTGCCCGAGCCGGACTTCGACCCCGAGACCGCCGACCCCGAGGCGTTCTTCGGGCCGCGGACGACCACCGCGCCCGCGCCGGTGGCGATCCCCGACCGCCGGCTCGAGCTGCCGCGGGTCGAGCCGATGGTGCTCAAGGGCACGCAGGCCGCCGCGATCGGGGCGCTGCTCGCCGGCTGCCGGCACTTCTTCGGCTACCCGATCACGCCGTCGACCGAGGGCGCCGAGCTGCTCGCCCGGGTGCTGCCGCGGCTCGACGGCGTCTTCTTCCAGGCGGTCTCCGAGGTGGCGACGGTCAACCTGATGTACGGCTGCGGCGGCGCCGGCCTGCGCACGCTGACCTTCACCTCCTCGCCCGGCTTCAGCCTGATGCTCGAGGGGATCTCCTACATGATCGGCGCCGAGGTGCCGGGCGTCTTCGTCAACGTCATGCGCGGCGGCCCGGGCCTCGGCAACATCGGCCCCGAGCAGGCCGACGTCAAGCTCGCCTGCCGCGGCCTCGGCCACGGCAACACCCACGCCCTGGTGCTCGCCCCCGCCACCCCGCAGGAGATGCTCGACCTGACCATGGAGGCGTTCGACCTCGCGTTCGCCTACCGCAACCCGGTGATCGTGCTCGGCGACGGCTACCTCGGGCAGATCACCGGCCGGGTCAACCTCCCGCGCCGGATGGTCGAGCCCGGGCTGCCGGCGTGGGCGGTCGCGGGCGACGAGGCCCACCGCGGCAACCTGATCACTTCGATCGCGCTCGCCGAGCCCGATCTCGAGCGCGTCAACCTCCGCCTCAACGAGAAGTACGCCCGGATGACCGAGCGCGAGCAGCGCGCCGACCTCTACCGCTGCGACGACGCCGACTGGCTGCTGGTCGCCTGCAACACGCCGGCGCGGATGGCCAAGGGGGCGGTCGAGGCGCTGCGCGCCGAGGGGGTCAGGGCCGGGCTCTTCCGGCCGGTGACGCTGTGGCCGTTCCCGGTGCGCGCGCTCGCGCCCCTGGTCGCGCACGCCCGCGGCGTGGTGATGGTCGAGGCCGGTCCCGGCCAGCTCGAGGACGAGCTGCGGCTCGCGCTCAGTTACCAGGGGATCGAGCTGCCGCAGCCGGTGCACCGCATCCAGCGCTACGGGGGCATGCTGCCGCAGCAGCGCGACATCGTCGAGCGGGTGCGCAGCCTGGCCGCGGCGGCGGCGGCCGGCACCCCGATCGCGGCCTGAGCCCCTGAAGGGAGAGCGACCATGACCGGCGTCTTCTACCCCCGCTTCGAGCGCCACGCCCACGGCGAGGGGCTCAAGGGCCACGCCACCCACTACTGCCCCGGCTGCGGCCACGGCCTGGCCCACAAGTACCTCGCCGAGGCGATCGACGCGCTCGGCGTCCAGGACCGCACGGTGGCGGTGTCGCCGGTCGGCTGCGCGGTCTTCCTCTACTACTACCTCGACGTCGGCAACACCCAGGCCGCGCACGGCCGCGCGCCGGCGGTCGCGATCGGCCACAAGCTGGCCAACCCGGACTCGGTGGTCGTCAGCTACCAGGGCGACGGCGACCTCGCCTCGATCGGGCTCGCCGAGATCATCCAGCTCTGCCAGGTCGGCCTGCCGATCACGGTCGTCTTCGTCAACAACGCGATCTACGGCATGACCGGCGGCCAGATGGCGCCGACCACCCTCATGCGCCAGCGCACCACGACCACCCCGGACGGCCGCACCCGGTTCGCCGGCGAGCCGCTCAAGGTGGCGGAGATGATCGCCGGGCTCGATGGGCCGGTCTACGTCGAGCGCGTGGCGCTCTACGACGCCCAGCAGCGCCACCGCGCGCGCAAGGCGATCGAGAAAGCGCTCCGGCTCCAGGTCGAAGGGCGGGGGCTGGGCTTCGTCGAGGTGCTCTCGGAGTGCCCGGTCCACCTCCACGCCACCCCCGAGGAGGCCGAGCGCTGGGTCGAGCGCGAGATGGTCCCGGTCTTCCCGCTCGGGGTCAAGAAGGACGTCGAGGTCGAGCCCTGGTTCGCGCCGAAACGCCCGAGCTTCGACCCGCGGGCGGTGATCGCGGCGATCGGCGCCGGCGCCGAGCCGGCGCCGCGCTTCGGCGACGGCTTCCCGGTCTACCTCGACCCCTCCGACGTCGCGATCAAGTTCGCCGGCGCCGGCGGCGACGGCGCCCAGACGATCGCCAAGCTGACCTGCGACGCCGCGATCAACGAGGGCTTCGACGCCACCTACATCCCGAGCTACGGCCCGGAGTCGCGCGGCGGCACCTCCTACGGCGACGTCCACGTCGCCACCGGCGAGGTGCTCTCGCCGGCGGCGCCGGAGCCGCACCTGCTCGTCGCGTTCAACCGCGAGAGCCTGGAGAAGTTCGGGCCGCGCGTGCGACCGGGCGGGACGATCCTCTACGACCGGACGCTGATCGCCGAGCCGCCGGCGCCGCCGAGCGGCGTGCGCGCGCTCGGCGTGCCGTTCACCGGGATCGCCGCCGCGCTCGGCCGGCCGCGGGTCAAGAACGCGGTCGCGCTCGGCGCGCTCCAGGCGGCGACCGACCTGCTGCCGCGCGCCGCCCTCGACGCCGCGATCGAGCGCGCGATGGGCGCCGACTGCGCGCTCGCCGAGTCCAACCGCGAAGCCTTCGCCCGCGGGGCGGAAGCGGCGGCCGCCGGTGCGGGCGAGAGACCGTCGATCGGGGCGTGATCGGGCCGGCGGCTACCGGGCCTTCGCGGCGGACCGCTCAGCCGGCGGCGCCGGCGCCGGCGTCGATCGCGACCGGGTGGCGCGGCTCGTAGAGCATGACCTCGACGCCGCCGGGCAGGACCAGCGTCACCGTGATCCCCCAGCCCTCGTCCTCGGGCTCGCCCCGGACCTCGACGCCGCGGGCGCGCAGGTCCGCCGCCGTCGCGGCGATGTCGTCGCACATGAACGTGAGCTGGTGGCGGACGCCCGACTCCCAGGTCGGGCCCTCGGCCGGGTGGACGCCCAGCTCGGCCGGCGGCAGGCGGAAGATCAGCCAGCCGTCGCCGGCGTCGACGTGGGCGAACCCGAACACGTCGCGGAGCACCGCGCGCAGGGCTTCGGGCTCCGGCGTGTAGAGCAGCGCGTGGGCGCCGATGATCGCCATGGGCACCTCCGATGCGGCGATGTTGCCGCCGTGAACGCCGCCGCGTCGCGGACGCAGCGTGCCCGGATCCGCAGGCGCCGCTGCGGATGGAGGCGCCCGCCGGGACCGCGGGCCCGGCGGGCGGGTCGGCGAAAGCCGCTACCAGGAACGGCGCGGGCCGCGGTCTTCCCGCGGGCGCGCTTCGTTGACGGTCAGGTTGCGGCCGCCCATCTGGTAGTTGTTGAGCGCGCGGATGGCCTCGTCGCCGCCGCTCGACATCTCGACGAACCCGAAGCCCCGGGCGCGTCCGGTCTCGCGATCGGCCACCAGGTGGACGGATTCGACCGCGCCGTACTCGGCGAACAGCTCGCGCACCTCGTCGTCGGTGGCGCTGAACGGCAGGTTTCCGACGTAGATCCTCTTCGACATGACTCAGTATCTCCCGGTCCGCCTCGCGGCGCGACCGTGTTGTCTCCCCCGGCTCAAGCGCCGGGAGAAGGTTGCGGAATCTCGCCCAAGGTGACGGCCGATACTCGAAGCTGACACGGGGGAAGGACCAGGAAACTGAGTCGCTTCTTTCGGGGCAGGAGTAACTAGCGGTACCGTTGGAGGAGACGGAACGCGGGCAAGCTAGCACATCCCGGTCCGGCTGGCAAGACCCGCGGCTCAACCGCCCGCGAGCCGGCGGAGAGCGGCGGCGACCTCCTCGACCTCGGCGTCGGCGAGCGTGCGCGCGTCGAGGAGGAGCGCGCCGTCCTGGACCCGCGCCACGACCGGCGGCTCGCCGCGGCGGAGCGCGGCGGCGAGGTCGCCGGCCGGGCGGCCGGCGAGGGTCACGCGCACGCCGCGGCTCGGCAGGTCG
>CAZNIX010000134.1:0-10662 GCA_964573125.1 uncultured Thermoanaerobaculia bacterium | reverse complement strand
CCGCTCCAACCGCCTCCACCGCGTGCCGGCTACCCACTCCTACTCCAGGAGAGCCTGAACATCCTGAACTCGAAGCCCTCGTCCCGAAGCTGATTCCAACTATCGAGACAGGCGCGAACGTCGTCGGGCACATCCTGTGGGTCGTGCCAGTACCTTACGAGAGTCCTGGGCACTGTCTCCACCTGTGCCTGTTCGGTCCCGCTCAGAGTGGCTGTCCGATCAAGCTGCTCCAGCGTCAGGTCGCGTATGAAGTCAGACCGCAGGCTATCATCATCCTCAAACCCCCGCGGGTATGCATCGATCTTCAGCGCGTGCTTGCATTGGCCGTGGCCATCGGTTGGGTTGCTTTGGCCATCGGGCGCCTGCAACGCGCGAACTACATCAGCACCCGCTTTCATATGCTTTCCCCGGAGTGCGCTCCTGCCCTCAGGGATTGGCATGCCTCGCGGTAACGCAGATATCGCTCAGAGTTCCTTCGGAGATAGGCCCAGTCTTCAACGACGAAGCCGTCCAGGCCGTGAAGAGTGGCGTAGGAGTCCAGATCGCCCATGTTGTTGATGAAGCCCTTGCCACGGAAGTTGAGGGAGGTGTTGCACAGCACTCCGTAACCCGTGCGCGCCTTAAACGCGACAAGAAGCCCATGCAAATTGGCATTGGTCGCGGAGCCAACTGTTTGGACACGGGCGGTGCCATTCACATGAGTGACAGCGGCCAGTGCGTCCGTCGTTGCCCGATACGTGAAGAGCATGTGCGGACTTTCCTGGCCACAGCCAAACCATTTTCGGGCATCATCTTGGAGACAGACCGGAGCGATCGGACGAAACTGTTCGCGCTGCTTGATCTCGTTCAATCGCAATCTAGTGCTATCTCGGAACGGAGCGGCGAGAATGGACCGGTTCCCGAGCGCTCGCGGGCCAATCTCGTATCTGCCACTCACCCATCCAAGAATGAGATCGCTCGCAAGCATGTCGGCGATCTCGCAATAGTCCATCTTGTGGATGTCGTACCGGCCCCGATCGACTGAGCTGTTCGACTGGAATGGGAGACCGGAGTAGACGTCCCATTCGATCTTTGCGTTTCCCGTGAAATACAGTTGGGCATCGATTGCCGTGCCAATGGCCGATCCGGAGTCGTTCGCGACAGGAGGTACGAAGACCTCGGGGAAAAGACCGGTATCCTTCCACTTGGAGTTCCAATCGCAATTGAGACCGCAGCCACCCGCGATTAGCAGCGGCAGCCTCTTGGGCATGTGGTCTTCTGCAAAGTTGTGGAATGTGTCGAAGATCCTATCACTGAAGATCCCTGCAAAGTTGCGAAACTCAGGGTCGTCTATCCCCACGTTGTAGTACTGAGACCCCTTGAGCTCCTCGTATAGATCAAGGCAGATATCCGGGGCAGACAGCAGGAACGAAATCAGTTCTTCCTCCTCCGGCGAGGCCTCGAGTCTTTTTGAATACGAGGCCAACGCCATGAGCTTTCCCGCGTCCGAAAAGCGGGAGAACGGTGCGTTCTTCGGAAAGGTAGGATCCGCGAGTCCATACACCGACGCGTAGCGGTTCCCCGGCTGATTCATCACGTTGCCGAGCAGGGTAATCTTCGCTTGCGGATCAATCTCGTAGAATGCACCAATCGCGCCCTCCCATACCAATGCGTAGCATGGCGTGCCCGCCTGTAGGTCCGACATGCCGAATGCGCAGAGCAGATGCGATCGTTCGTGAGAGGAGGAGAAGCAGCGGACCGACTGGCCCAGGAACCGCCGTTCAGTCACGACGATGTCGCTCGCCGCAACGCCGCGGTACCCGCAATGCGGTGAGGCCCCGGTCACATGCGCTTCACGCGGCCACCAGCCGCCCGTGCAGATGACATCGGGACGTTCCGTAACTTCACCGAGGGCGTTGAATACGTCGTGACTGGATACCGGCGAGTACCGGTAGTTTGAGTCTTTCTCGGTTTCGATTGAGAACACCAAACTACCGTCTCGAAGGTAGCTGATGGCGCCGTCATGCCCGGGATTGGATGATACAAGTTTCAAGTCGGTAGTGGCCTCCTTCTTGACGCTCCCAACCTCTGCGGAGCGGATGTCGTATGATTCGATCGTCACCGGAACCCTGACTGTCCGCTCCCACTCCTCCTGTTTCCGCTTCATAACTATTAGCCGAGCGACCCGCGGTTCCTACATCTATCCACATCTGTCCAGACCTATCCATCCGCTTTCCACACCTGCCTATCTCTCCCCTGTCTACATCTACCCACCAGTTTCCCACCGCTATCTACCACTCAGCGACCCGAGCCGCTCCGCGCGGTCGCGGCGCACGCCCCACGCTCGCGCCACCGGGTCCCAGCGGTCTCCGACGGGCGGTCGTGGGGGCGTCGGGAACTCTCCCGGACGATCAGCTCGACCGTCTTGACGCGCTCCCGGGTCGTCTCGTCGTAGCTACGGCGAACGCACGGGAGGCTGCGCGCGTAGCGGGCCAGGAGCGCCTTGGCGCCGTCCTGGCCCAGCTTCGAGGTCTCGAGGGTGCGCACGTTGGCCTCCGAGTATAGGGCTGCGCATTCGCGCAAGCAAGGGTCTTCGCCTCGTCAGCCTTGTCACCGCTGTCGGCCGGTCGCAGCGGCGAGGTCCGCGTGCTCGAAGGCCGACGCCATGCGGTCGATCTCGGCCGCCGCCAGGCCCTGACGAGCGGCCTCACGACGCCAGCCTGCGACCGCCTGCCCGACCTCGAGCGCGATCACGCGGGCCTCGCCATCGTCGAGGCCGAAGTACTCGGCGACGCTTCTCGCCAGGTCGAGGGAGGCATCGCCTGCGTCGAGGTCGATCGCCGTCGCCAGCACGCGAGGTTTGATGTCCACGGGAACCGGGTTCAGGTCGTAGGCGGGAGCCAGGCGCCATCCCTCGGTGCCGTCGTAGAGGAAGGCGTGATTGCGCAGGTGATCGTCGGTGTTGGAGATCAGGATGCTGAAGACGATGCGGCGCCACAGCGCCTGCATGTCTTCCTTGGGAGCGGCTCCGTAGCGGCGCAACGCGTCCACGAGCTCGAGATAGCTGCGCCTCTCGTGGTCGTCGGCGCCGAGCATGCTCATCGCCGAGAGGAACGGAATCCGGGTGGAGGCGGTGCGGTCGAAGCGCTGGAGGATGAGCACCGGCCGGTCGGCCACGATCTCCAGGCGCCAGGCCGGGACGGTGAGGCCGGCCTCTTGCGCGAGCGCAAGGGCGGTGGCTTCCCAGCGGACGGTGTCGATCTCGTCGTCTCGGTGCGGAAACTTGGCGAGCGCGAGCTGCCCGTCTCGATCGCGGATCGAGGCCTTGGGCCGGGTTCCTCCGAGCGAGGAGCCCGGGGCGAGCAGCAGGCGGAGATCCTCGTCGCTCTCGGTCTCGGCGATGACGTTGTCGGTCGCCGAGAGCAGCCGCGGAAGCTCGAACAAGGGCGGTAAACGCGTCGCCTCCCCGCTCGCGAGGAACGGACCGCCCTCGACTTCGGCGAGGCGTAGCGCCCCCTGGCGCGCCTCGTCGTCGACGCGCAGCAGGTAGTCGATCTCGAGGAGGGTGCGCGGTGTCTCGCCGGCGCGCTCGGCGCGGCGGCGCTCGGCCCGGCGCATGAGCGCGCGCCCCCAGCGGTCGGGCGCCGAATCGCCGAGGGCTCCGAACAACGACTGGGCCGCCGGGGTGTGGAAGGGGCCCGGCCCGAGGGCGAGCGCCGGCTCGAGGGAGAAGCGGCGCGGGTGCGCGAGCCAGCGCGCGTCGTACTCGAAGGAGGCGCTCTCCTTCCCCCTCCGCACGCGGGCCCACAGCCGGCCGGCGAGGACCGGGAATCCGCCGAGATCGACGTGGACCAGGACCTGCGCGTCCGTCATCGGGGCTGCGCTCCGCCGTGGGAGCCTGACGCCGGCCCGCGTCGGCGCCGAATGCGCTTCGGCAGGTGCTCTTCCTCGAGCGCCAGGCCGACCTCGTCCGACCCGGGGTCGGCCAGGTCGCCCAGGCGCTCGACGAATCCCAGCACGAAGAGGACCGTGGCGTACGTGCCCAGGGAGACGCCCGGGTCCCCCTTCTCGACCTTGCCGAGCGTCGTGCGGCTGATCGACGCGCGCTCGGCCATGACCGCCGTCGGGATGCGCCGCCGCCGGCGCGCGTCGCGGATGTCCCGGCCGAGCTTGTGGAGGTTGCGGAGGACTGAGATCGGGAGCTGGAAGGCTCTCGTCCTGGCATCCATACGTCCGGAATTCTAGACGATAGTTTCGTTTGTGTCCACTATGATGGACCTTGCCACACGATCCGAGGGCGGCTTCCCAGGCCACCGAGCTGCCTTGCAGCTTCGCAGCGATGCGGTTATCCTCGGCCGGACAGGAGGTGTCGATGAGCACGCGGGAGTACCACGTTGCGCTGCAAGCTCGGGGAACCCTGGCCTTGCCCGCTGACCTCCGGAAGCGCCACCACCTGGACGATCCCGGTGCGCAGGTCCGGGTCGTCGAGCGGGACGACGGCGTGATCGAGCTGCACCCGCTCGCCTCGGTCCCCACCGATCAGCGGTGGTTCTGGACCGAGCGGTGGCAGCGGATGGAGCGCGAGGCGGAGGAGGACATCGCCACCGGGCGCGTCCGCGCGTACCAGGACGTCGACGCCCTGCTGGCGGCGCTGGACCGGTGAGATTCGAGATCACGCACAGCTTCCAGACGGACGACAAGAGGCTGAGCGACCGCGTACCCTCCATTCCAGACGCATTCCAACTACCATTTGTGACAAGAGTCCCTGATGCCATCGGCACCCCTCCCGGCGCGGCCGGGCTCGGTGTTTGCTTTGACGTCGGGCGCAGGCGGGACTGCTACGCTCTAGCCCCATGATCGAACGCACCGACCGCGACGGAGTCACCGTCCTCACCCTCGCCCACGGCAAGGCGCACGCGCTCGACCTCGAGCTGTGCGTGGCGCTGACCGGCGAGCTGCAGACGCTCGCCGAGGCGCGGGCGCCGGCGGTGCTCACCGGCGCGGGCGCGATCTTCTCGGCCGGGGTCGACCTCGTGCGCCTCCTGCGCGAGCCGGTCGACGACTACACGCCGCGCTTCCTGCGCGCGCTCACCGGCTGCTTCCTGACGCTGTTCGACCACCCGGCGCCGGTGGTGGCGGCGGTCAACGGCCACGCGGTCGCCGGCGGCTGCATCCTGGCGCTCGCCTGCGACCGGCGGCTCGCCGCCGCGGGGGAGTACGGCATCGGCATCCCCGAGCTGCGGGTCGGGGTGCCGTTCCCGATCATCGCGCTTGAGATCGTCCGCCACGGCGCGCCGGGCGGGCACTTCCGCGACGAGCTGGTCTACCAGGGCGAGGTGGTGCCGCCGGCCGAGGCGCTCGCGCGCGGGCTGGTCGACGAGATCGTGCCCGCCGGCGAGTTGCTCGACCGGGCGACCGCCGCCGCACGCCGGCTCGGCGCCATCCCCCACGCCGCGTTCGCCGCCACCAAGCGCGCCCTGCGCGCGCCCGCGCTCGAGCGCTACCGGCTCGCGGCCACGGTGGCCGACCCCGAGATCACCCAGGCCTGGTGCTCGCCCGAGGTGCGCGCCGCGGTCGCCGCCCACGTCGAGCGCACGCTCGGCAAGCGGAGCTGAGCCGCGCCATCCCCGTGCGGGTGGTTGAAATCAACACACCCGCCGCAGCGCGCCATCGCGCGGAGGCCGCGAGCCTCGCGGTAAGCTCTGCCGGCCATGCGCCTGGGGGATCTCGACCTCAAGCTGGTCAACGACTGCGGCTTCCGCCTCGACGGCGGGGCGATGTTCGGGGTGGTGCCGCGGACGCTGTGGCAGCGGGTCAAGCCGCCGGACGAGGAGAACCGCATCCAGATGGCGACCAACTGCCCGCTGGTCGCTCGCGGCGGCGAGCTGGTGCTGATCGACTCCGGCATCGGCGACAAGAACGACGCCAAGTTCCGCGCCATCTTCGGGCTCGAGTCCGAGGCGCGGCGGCTGCCCGAGGCGATCCGCGCCGCCGGCTACGAGCCCGGCGACGTCACCCATGTGCTCCTCACCCACCTCCACTTCGACCACTGCGGCTGGAACACCCGCGAGGACGGCGCCGGCCGGCTCGTGCCGACCTTCCCGAACGCCCGCTACTGGCTCGAGCGCGGCGAGGTCGAGCACGCGCGCAACCCCAACCTGCGCGACCGCGCGAGCTACGACGGTCGCAACTGGGAGCCGCTGTTCGCGGCCGGGTTGGTCGAGCTGTTCGACGGCGAGGCCGAGCCGGTGCCGGGGGTGCGCGCGGTCAAAACGCCCGGGCACAACCGCGACATGTGCATCGTCCTGCTGGGCGACCACGGTGGAGCCCGCACAGCCGGCACCGGGGCGGGCGATGGCACGCCGGCCGGCGGCCAAGCGGCCGGCGGCGGCCGGTCGGCCGCGGGCGCAGCCGGCGCGGCGGCGGGCGACGGTCCGACCGCGGGTGACGACCCGACCGCCGCCGCCCGCGCCGTCTTCTGGGCCGACCTGGTGCCGACCAGCGCCCACGTGCCCTACCCGTGGATCATGGGGTACGATCTCTACCCCGTGACCACCCTCGAGAACAAGCAGCGCTGGCTGCCGCGGGCGGCGGAGGGAGGGTGGTTGTCGATCTTCGAGCACGACCCGGAGGTGCCGCTGGCGCGGCTCGCGGCCGACGGGCGCGGCGGCTTCCTCGCCGAGGCGGTGGCGCTGCCCGACACCCTGGTCTGAGCTCCGAACCCGGTTCCCGCCGCGAGGAGAGTGCATGGCGGAGCGCGACTACGACCTGATCATCCTCGGAAGCGGCCCGGGCGGCTACGTCGCCGGCATCCGCGCCGGCCAGCTCGGTCTCAAGGTGGCGGTGGTCGAGAAGGACCCGAAGTACGGCGGCACCTGCCTGCTCCGCGGCTGCATCCCGACCAAGGCGCTGCTCCACACCGCGGCGGTGCTCGACGAGATCCGCGCCGCCGGCGACCTCGGCATCGAGGTCGCCTCCCCCGCGCTCGACATGGCGCGCGCCCAGGCGCGCAAGCAGGAGGTGGTCGACTCCAACTCCAAGGGGGTCGCGTTCCTGTTCAAGAAGTACAAGGTCGAGGGGATCCACGGCCGCGGCCGGCTCGCGGGGCCCGGCAAGGTCGAAGTCGAGGGCGCGGACGGCACCAAGACCTACTCGGCGAAGAACGTCCTGATCGCCACCGGCTCGGTGCCGCGCGCGATCCCGGTGGTCCCGACCGACGGCCGCCGGGTGCTCGACTCCGACCACATCCTCGAGCTCGACCGCGTGCCGAAGAGCCTGGCGGTCCTCGGCGCCGGCGCGGTGGGCACCGAGTTCGCCTCGATCTTCCGCTCCTTCGGTTCCGAGGTGACGGTCGTCGAGATGCTCGACCGCGTGCTGCCGATGGAGGACGAGGAGGTCAGCAAGGAGGTGGCGCGCCAGTTCCGCAAGCGCGGCATCACCGCCTGGACCGGCACGAAGCTGACCGCCGCCGAGGTCGGCGAGGGCGGCGTGACGATGCGCTTCGAGGGGCGCGACGCGCCGCTTCAGGCGGAGCTGCTCCTGGTCGCGGTCGGCCGCGCGCCGGTCACCGAGGGCATCGGCCTGGAAACCGTCGGGATCGCGACCGAGCGGGGCTACATCCGGACCGACGAGTGGATGCGCACCTCGGCCGAGGGGGTGTACGCGATCGGCGACGTGGTCGCCGCCGGGCCCTGGCTCGCGCACAAGGCCTCGTTCGAGGGGATCCTCGCGGTCGAGCACCTCGCCGGCCACCCGGGCGCGCGGCCGCTCCACTACGAGCGCGTGCCGTCGGTGGTCTACACCGACCCCGAGGTGGGGAGCGTCGGCCTGACCGAGGCCGAGGCGCGCGAGCGCGGTTACGAGGTCGCGGTCGGCAAGTTCCCGTTCAGCGCCCTGGGCAAGGCGAAGATCGAGGGCAAGACCGGCGGCTTCGTCAAGATCGTGCGCGACGCCAGGTACGACGAGATCCTCGGCGTCCACATCGTCGGCGCCCACGCCACCGACCTGATCGCCGAGGCGTGCGTCGCGCTCTCGGTCGAGGCGACGGTCGAGGAGCTGTTCCGCACCGTCCACGCCCACCCGACGCTCGCCGAGTCGGTGATGGAGGCCGCGCACGCCGCCCACGGCGCGGCGATCCATATCTAACGCGCATGATGGCAACCCCCCGGTGGCAGCAGAGATACGCGCGCCTCAAGGGCGCGTGGGCGGCGGCCGAAGGCCGCCGACTCGGGGGAGGGACCCCGCGCGATTCACTCGCGCGGGGAGGGGGGCTGGAACAGCCCCCCTTGGAAACATGAGGCGGCCGCTCGGCCCACTGCACCCCGGGTCCGGCGAAGCCGGGCCCGTGGACCGGCTCGCTGATACCGGGCTGCACAAGGCCGCCCAGCTCGAGCTCTATCGCTTCATGAAGCTGACCCGGATGCTCGAGGATCGCCTCGGCATCCTCTACCGGCAGGGCAAGGTGGTCGGCGGCCTCTACTCGAGCCGCGGCCAGGAGGCGACCGCGGTCGGCAGCGCCTACGCGCTCGGCCCGGGCGACTTCATGGGGCCGCTGATCCGCGACCTCGGCTCGATGCTGGTGCGCGGCGTCCAGCCGCGCGAGGTGATGTGCCAGTACATGGCGCGCGGCGGCGGCCCGACCGGCGGCAAGGACGGCAACACCCACTTCGGCGACGTCGCGCGCGGCCTGGTGGCGCCGATCTCGATGCTCGGGGCGCTGATCCCGGTGATGGCCGGGGTCGCGCTCGCCGGGCGCATGCTCGGCACGAACCTGGTCGCCCTGACCTACATCGGCGACGGCGGCACCTCGACCGGCGACTTCCACGAGGGGCTCAACTTCGCCGCCGTCCAGAACCTGCCGCTGGTGGTCGTCGCCGAGCACAACGGCTGGGCCTACTCGACCCCGACGCGCATGCAGATGCGGGTCGAGCACATCGCGGCCAAGGCGCCCGGCTACGGTATCCCGGGCCGGATCGTCGACGGCAACGACGTGCTCGCGGTCTACGAGGCGACCCGCGAGGCGGTCGAGCGCGCGCGCGGCGGCGGCGGGCCGAGCCTGATCGAGGCCAAGACCTTCCGCATGAAGGGACACGCCGAGCACGACGACGCCGGCTACGTGCCGAAGGAGGAGTTCGAGCGCTGGGCGAAGCGCGACCCGATCGAGCGCTTCGAGCGCCACTTGACCGGCGAGGGGCTCGCCGCCGCCGAGGAGCTGGCCGCGATCGAGGCCGCGATCGCCCGCGACCTCGAGGCCGAGGTCGACTACGCGCTCGCCTCGCCGCCGCCGCCGCCCGAGCGCGCGCTCGAAGGGGTGTACGAATGAGCGCCGCCGACACCGCGCCCGGCACCGCGCCCGGCAACGCGACCGGCGAGCCGGTCACCTACCTCGAGGCGATCCGCCAGGGGCTGTGGGAGGAGATGGAGGCCGACCCGCGGGTGTTCCTGATCGGCGAGGACATCGGCACCTACGGCGGCGCCTTCCGGGTGACCAAGGGGTTCCTCGAGCGCTTCGGCGCCGAGCGCGTGATCGACACCCCGATCAGCGAGTCGGCGATCGTCGGCGCCGCGATCGGGGCGGCGCTGCTGGGGCTCCGACCGGTGGTCGAGATGCAGTTCATCGACTTCATCGCCTGCGCCTTCAACCAGATCGTCAACTTCGCCGCCACCACCCACTACCGCTGGGGGCCGACGGTGCCGATCGTCATCCGCGGCCCCTCGGGCGGCGGCGTCCACGGCTCGGCGTTCCACAGCACCAACCCCGAGGGCTACTTCCACCGCGCGCCCGGGCTGAAGATCGTCGCCCCGGCGACCGCGGCCGACGCCAAGGCGCTCATCAAGGCGGCGATCCGCGACCCCAACCCGGTGCTCTACTTCGAGCACAAGTTCCTCTACCGGCGGATCAAGGAAGCGCTGCCCGCCGAGCTGCCGGACGTCCCGCTGGGCATGGCGCGGCTCGCGCGCGCCGGGCGCGACCTGTCGGTCGTCACCTGGGGTGCTATGCTCCACGTCGCCCTCGAGGCGGCCGAGCGGCTGGCCGCCGAGGACGGCATCGACGTCGAGGTCCTCGACCTGCGCACCCTCAAGCCGCTCGACGACGAGGCGATCCTCGCCACCGCCAAGAAGACGAGCCGGGTCCTGGTGCTGTCCGAGGAGCCGCGCACCGGCTCGCTGGCCGGCGAGGTCGCGGCGCGCGTCGCCGAGGAGGCGTTCGACTGGCTCGACGCGCCGGTCGAGCGGCTGACCTGCCTCGATACGCCGGTGCCCTACAGTCCACCGATGGAGGAGTACTACCTGCCCAACGTCGACAAGCT
This sequence comes from uncultured Thermoanaerobaculia bacterium, assembly GCA_964573125.1. Taxonomy (GTDB): domain Bacteria; phylum Acidobacteriota; class Thermoanaerobaculia; order Multivoradales; family JBCCEF01; genus CAVSQV01. The sequence continues at coordinate 373 of CAZNIX010000134.1, read as the reverse complement.
CGTCGCCCGGGTGCGGCGGCTGGCGGAGCACTAGCGAGGGAGGCAGCGCGATGGCAACCGAAGTCGTCATGCCCCAGATGGGCGAATCGATCGCCGAGGGAACGATCACCAAGTGGCTGGTCAAGGCCGGCGACAAGGTCGAGCGCGACCAGCCCCTGTTCGAGATCTCGACCGACAAGGTCGACGCCGAGATCCCGAGCCCGGTCGCCGGCACCCTGCTCGAGATCAAGGCCCAGGAGGGGGAGACGGTCGCGGTCGACGCCGTGGTCGCGGTGATCGGCGAGGAGGGCGACAAGGCGGCAGCGGCCGCGGCGGCGAAGCCCGCCGCGGAGCCACCGGCCGCGGAGCCACCGGCCGCGGAGCCACCGGCCGC
>CAZNIX010000133.1:0-10682 GCA_964573125.1 uncultured Thermoanaerobaculia bacterium | reverse complement strand
CGAACGCGGCGCAGCGCACCTCGCCGCCCTGGGAGAGGCGCGCCTCGGCGTGGGTCACCGAGCCGCCGCGGCGCAGCCGGCCGGCCTCGACCTCCAGCGCGCCGGGCGCGACCGGGCCGGTGAAGATCGCGAGCAGCGAGCGCGGCGGCCGCGATTCGACGACCACCGCGCGCATCGCCGCCAGCGCCCACGCCGCGACCAGCCCACCGAGGGTCGAGCGCCCCTGCCCCCACCCTTCGGGCACCTCGACCGTGCCCCGCCCGCCCTCGAGCGCGAGCCCGGCGAGCGCGCCGTCGAAACCGGCCGCGGTCATCGCTCCGGCCGGCTCAGCTCTTCTTCGAGGTCACGGTGTAGACCCGGCTCCAGGCGCGCTCGACCTTCTTGCTCTGGCAGCGCGGGCAGCGCACCCGGGCGGGCTTGAAGCGGCTGATCGACTCGACGACCTCGAACGGCTTGCCGCACTCCCGGCAGCGGAACTCGTAGATCGGCACCGGTGTCTCCTCGGTTGGTCCCTCGACGGCGCATTATGGCGCCGCCGCGCCGGCCTCGAGCAGGTGCGCGATCGAGTTCGCGTAGTAGGCGAGCGCCGCCCGCTCGGCCGCGCGCGCGGCGTAGGCGCCGTCGCGCGCGTCGACCAGCCGGCGGAGGGTGAGCATGCGCAGGCCGACCTCGGCGGCGTACTCGGGGTCGCGGCGCGGGATGTAGACCAGGGCGCCGCGGGCGGCCAGCTCCTGCTGGAGGTCGAAGATCCGCGCCTTGGCCTCGAGGCCGCTCATCGGCCCGTCGCCCTCCGCGAGCCGGCGGACGAAGACGGTCGCGGCGACCGCCACCGGCAGCGCCGGGATCGCGCGGCCGACCTCGTCCATCAGCCGCCCGCCGAGGCGCGCGACCTCCTCGAAGCGCTCCTCGCGGCCGAGCCGCCGGAGGTCGAGCGTCCCGGCGGCGTTCGGGTCGGCGGCGTTCGGATCGGCGGCGGCGCGATCGGGACGGTCCGCGCCCTCCGCCGGGTCCGGACGGCCCGCGGAGCCCGCCTGGTCCGCGCGCTCCGCGCAACTCGACCGCGCCCGCTCGGCCCCCCGCTCCGCGAGCCAGGCGCGCACCGACACCGGCCGGCCGAAGCTGACCCCGGCGTAGCCGAAGCGGTGCCACTTGCTGGTCAGCGCCTGCCGGAGGTTGCGGCCGGCGAAGCCGAGCGTGGTGCGGGCGGCGGCGAGGCCGCTCTTGCGCGGCGCCTCGGGGTCGAGGTCGAGGAGAAGCGTCCGGTCCTCGAGCACGCGGTCGTAGTTGATCCCGACCGGCACGAACACCAGGTCGCGCTCGCCCGCGGGGTCGAACGAGCGCAGCATGTAGTCGAAGAGCCCGAGCTTGGGCGCGCGCAGGCGGCCGTCGCGCGACAGCCCGCCCTCGGGGTAGACCGCCTGGGTCACGCCCGAGGCGGTCGCCATGTGGACGTAGCGCTCGAGCACGCGGCGGTAGAGCGGGTCGTTCGAGCGCCGGCGCACGAAGTAGGCGCCCATCGAGCGGATCAGGGTCTGGAGCGGCCAGATCCGCGCCCACTCGCCGACCGCGTAGGAAAGCGCAGTCGAGGTCGCCGCCAGGTAGGCGACCAGCACGTAGTCCATGTTGCTGCGGTGGTTCATCACGAAGACCACGGTCGCGCGCGGATCGACCGCCGCGAGCGCCTGCTCGTCCGAGGTCACCAGGCGCACGCGGTAGAGCGAGCGCGCCACGATCCGCCCGAGCCGGTAGCCGAGCCGGAAGTAGAGGTAGGCGTTGAACGCCGGCACGATCTCCTCGGCGTAGCGCTTGACCCGCGCCATCGCCGCCTCGCGCGGCATCTCGCGCTCGCGGGCGTGCTCCTCGAGCGCCGCGAGCACCTCGGGGTCGTAGAGCAGGCGGTCGATCAGCACCCGGCGCTTGGTCAGCTTGAACGGCTGGACCTGGATCTTGAGCCGGGTGCTCAGCTCGTCGAGCACCCGGTTGACCCGCCGCCGCAGGACGAACCGGACGCTCGGCACCAGCAGCCGCTCGAGCGCCGCCCACGCCGCGAGCGCGGCGAGCAGCACAACCAGCCAGAGCGGCAGCTCGACGGTCGAGGTCATCGCGTTGTCGGGCCGGACCGGGCATCGCGAGCCGGTGGGATCGCGCTCAGGCCGGCCGGTGGCCGGGAGACCCGGCGATCATCCCACGGTCGAGGGCTCGAACTGCTCCTCCATCGCCGCCCGCAGGCGCGCGGCGAGGCGCTTGCGGTCGGAATCGGCGATCGGCTCGGGGCCGAACGCGATCGTCGCCTCGACCCGCGGCACCCGCACCAGGCGGGCGAAATGGGGGACGAAGGGGTCGTCGCCCCACCAGCAGACGATCTCCGGCGGCGGCGGTACGCCGGGCGGCGTGCGGTAGGTGAGCGTCGCGTACCACACCGGCGCGCCGCTGCGGGCGGCGAACTCGAGCAGCGAGGCCTTGAACGGCAGCAGTCCGTCGCCGCGGCTGGTGGTGCCCTCGGGGAAGAGGATTACCCCGCCGCCGGCGGCCAGCCGCGCCTCGATCTCGCTCCCCACCCGCAGGAGGTCGCGCCGGGAACCGCGGTCGATCAGGAGCATGCCGCTCATCCGGCACAGGTGGCCGACCAGCGGCCACGAGCCGATCTCGGACTTGGCCACGAAGCTGCCGCCGGTGAGCGCGAGCAACAGGAAGACGTCCGCGTAGCCCAGGTGGTTGACGACGAGCAGGAACGGCGGCTCGGGCGGCTGGCCGATCACCCCCCTGGCCAGCCCGCGCCGGCGCCCGATCCCGCGCGCCCAGTGGCGCGCCACCCGGTCGCGCCACGCCGCCCGCCGCCGCGGCCAGGGCGCGAGCAGCGCCGAGCCGCCCTGGTAGAGCACGTAATCGGCCGCGGTCACCACGGCCATCCCCGCGCACCGCCCGGCGGCGCGCAGCCGGCCGCCGCGCAACTCGGCGCCGGCGTCGCCGGCGGGACCGGCCCCGGACGCGGCGGTGACGGTGGAATGCGGCCTGGGGGTGGCGCTGGACACGATTGTCGAGTATAGCTGCCCGGCCGCGCTATACTCCCCCATACGAGAACGACATCTCTTTCCGTATCAGGAGTGCGACTACGCCGCGTCTCAGCGCGCAGCGCGGGAGCAGGATCGTGCGGCAGCCGAGTTGATCCGTGACGCGATGGCACTCTACCGGGAAGTGAAGCTTCAAGCGCGAGCGCCGCTCACCGAACTGCCGACCCTCGCGGGCCATCGCCAGGTCGCAGACCTGCCATCGCGGACCGAGCTGTACGACGAGGCGTTCGATGGCGAGCGGAGCCCCGGGCGGTGAAGCACGGCGTTGACACCAACCTGAACAACACGCCCTCGGTCGCAAACGGATCGCCGACGCCCTCCTCGCCGCCACCCTCCTCCAATACGGTGTCCAGGAGCTGATCACCTGCAACCCGCGAGACTTCGAGCCCTTCGCAGACCTCCGGCCTCGACCCACGGGCGGGGTGAGCGCCGGATACGGTCATGCCCCCGCTGGACGGCGATCGAACCTGTCATGTCATGGCGGCCCCTACGCGACTGTTGGAACCTACCCGACCCGCGTGCGCCTCGGCCCCCGCGTCTTCTCGCCCGCCTGCGCGGCGCCCTTGACCTTTCTACCCCGCGCTGGTTGTCTGCGCCCTGCCGCGCGCTGCCGCGGCGGCCAGCCCTTTCTAAAATCACCCCGCTTCGCGCACCGCTCGGAACGCGCCAGCGCGAGCGCGCTGTGAACCACGAGGTCGATCGCGGTCTCCGGGTCCCAGATGCGCTCCCCAAGATAACGTGGATTCGCCTGCGCCGCGGACACTCGGATGATCTTCAGAGTCCCCTTCTCGAGCCAGTCACGGAACTGCTTCTCGCGTGGCCGACGCTCCGGTTGATCGGAGTGCTCAGCATAGAGATCCCGCACCCACCGCTGAAAGTTAGCATGGATATCCTCACGCACTGCTCCCCCTCCGATGCCCCTGACCGCGCTGGCAGAAAGCCCCATCCACACGTCCGGTAAGCAGTTGACAACCGGATGATTGCTCGGGGTCGAGGTGTCCTTTCTTACCAAACGCTCCAGTTTGAAACGAGTGCCCACAATCTGCCCCGGATCCGTCGGATCACCCGGATGAAAGCGATAGAGTGCGCCGGTGCCTCCCCAGCGATTCAAGAACTCTTTCCAGATCGCACCCAGGCTCTTTCGGTCTTGAAGTTCTCGAGCCAACGGAAGACTCTTGGCGGAGAGAATCGAAGGCTGTGCACGAAACCACTCGTTGAGACGACCAGGGACGACGATGGTGATCCGCTTCCTGTGAATGGCCATGGAGTCTCCGCGCTCTTTCAGCTCCTCCCAGAACCGCCGGATCTCGAAATCCTCATAGTGAGGTGTACTGCCTCGCTTGTGCAGCAAGCGTTCACCCATCAGCGTGAAGGGCACCTGGTTGCGCAGGATGAAGAGATGCCCCGCCCGTTGCCGGCCCCTCAAGGGCTCGACAAGCTCGGCCAGCAGCTTCCGCAATCGTCCACTATCAAGAGGCTCGGGCTCGCGGGCGCGGGATCGCCGCGCCTCCTTTCCGGACCGCCATCGCGTCGCCGGGCCCATGGTCTCAGGGTTCCACAGATTCGACAGCACAGACCGCGCCAAGAGGCCTTCGCTGTGTTCCGCCAGCGAAGCGACTACGCCAGCCACCGTCGGCAGCCAGAACAGCGGCCACTCACCACCCGCTACCGCGATGAAATGCGAGAGGTTGGCGATCTCCATCAGGTTGATGCCTTCGGGAGGGCTAGCATCGAGAACGGACTTCGTCGACACGATCGGGTCGTTGCCTCCGACCACGAACAGAAGCCGGGGGACGAACTCCGAAACGCGCGGGCGGTAGGAACCGTGCGGATCCTGGAGAAACACATCCGTGAAGATCCGGAAGTGCGAGCTGAAGTACGAGGCGCGAATCCCGCACACCGAGCGGCGCCCGGGAACCTCGGCGTTCTCGAGCCTGATACGCCGCTCGAGGAGGCCGCTATCGATCTCGTACTTCAATCCGTGCGTGATCGCACGCCACTCCTCTTCATGGGCGATCTTCACCGGCCGTAGTTCGTGCAGCGCCGCACCTGCGCAGAGACTGGTGCAACTACTGATGGCGAAGGGCCAGGTGAAGAAGGCCGACTGTGCCAGGTAGGCGCCCAGGCTGTAGCCGACGATGTGGATGGTGGGCGGCGGCATGGGGCCCGGGGGCTCGATTTCCGCGAGTCGGTTGACGGAGGGCTGCCAGTAGATCAATCGGCGGATGGTCTCGACCGAGTGTCGGACATGCTCCACCGAGACTTCGGTGCCTTGATTCCGCCGGCTCTTGAGGTCCTTGGCGACCTTGCTGCCCTCGATGACCCGGCGAGAGCACTCGTTGATCCCTTGCCATTCATTGACGATGGCCTTGCTCAGGAGCCCCGCCTTGCACCGCCCTCCACTGGGCTGACCCTCCCTATCCTCGGCGAGCAGTGGTAGTCCTGGAGCCACCGGGTAGTAGCTCACCGGGACCAGGACGCTCAGCAGCCACTGCATCTCGATCATGAACCGCAAGTATTGCCGGAAGAGATCGCTGGGATCCATGATGAATCGCTGGAGTGGTTTCTCCGCGTAGCGACCGACCATTGGATAACGGCTCAGGTGGCCCGGGTAGGGATAGACGATGCAAGCTATGTGATGGTTGCCGTCGATCAACAGCGCGGCGAGGTCGTAGTAGAAGTCGAAATAGTCGATCTCGTTCATCCCGTTCAAGAACAGGAAGATGCGCTCGATGCGGGCTGTTCCCGGGGACCCGGCGGTCAGGAGGCGGAAGGTGTGCTGGTGCCTCTGATCCAGCCGGAACTGGAAGTCGGGCTTCTGCTGGATACCGGAGAGTGGCGCTGAAGGGAAACGGATGACGGACTCGTACAGGCCGGTCTCCTTCCCGCTCCCGGCGAAGCTCTTCCTGAGCCGGCGCCAGAGGCAGCCCCAGGCTGCGGGGTCTTCGGGCTTGCGCTGCCACGGGGCGGCGATCCAGCGCGATTGGGCCCCCGCACGCGTTTGGTCTTGCTCCCGGGCCGCCACTCCCTCGCCTTCTCCCACGGGCAGCTTCAGGGTATCGGGCGGCGGTGGCCAGCGTGCTTGGTCGAGTTCGAGGAAGTAGTCCCGTTCGCGCAGATGGATCGGACTGGCAGGCCTCATCTCTCCCTCCCCCGAGATCCCGTAGTCGGAAGAACTTCACCGATAGTTTAGATTTAGACCTAACTAAGTATACTCGAAGCGCGGCGTGGAAGCCAATCCCGTACCGGCCGGTAGTGGGCTGTCCGGCTACGACCGGCCCGACCGAGCTCGGTTGGCGGGGCAGCGGCGAGTGAACGGCGCTGCGACCAGCGCGGGACCGTCATGGCCTATGGAGCCGGGAGGTCCCGCGCTCCCGCGCAAGCCCGCGGGCCTGGCGGAGCAACAGCCGGTCGATCGCCGGCGTCAGGGGGTCAGGGTTCCCTCACCCCCCACCCCCGCCCACCGGCACCCGGTTGCCCACCGCGTCGAGCCAGACGTAGCTGCCGTTGACGCCGGTCAGGTGGCACTCGATGCAGCTCCGGTTGGAGATCTGGCGGTTGGCGCCGGCTTCGGTGACGTAGGTCGTCATGTAGGACTCGATGACCGTGTTGCGGAGGAACTGGGGCACGAGCTGGAAGCAGTTCTCGCCCAGGCCGTTGTCGGCGCAGGCGTGCATCACCGGCTTGGGCTCGCGCGGCGTGCCGGCCTGGCCGTTGAGCGGCCACTGGGCGTTGACCAGGACGTAGTTCGCGAACGGCGTGCCCGCGAGCGCGGCCTGGAACTTCGGGTTGAGCGCCGCCGCCTGGGCGTCGATCGGCACCAGCCGGGTGATCTGGTCGGGCTGGTCGACCGGCGGCAGCGGCGGCGGCGGGGGCGGCGGGTCGGGGAAGCGGTTGAGCACGACGTTCGGGCAGCCGGCGGGCGAGATCAGGAACGGCTCTTCGAAGCAAGTGAGCGGCTCGGCGAGCGTGGGGTCGTAGAAGCTCCAGACGTCCTGGTCCACTTCGGCCGTGCCCGCGGTCGGGGCGTTGCCGGCGTGCTCGAACGTCGCCCACACCCACTGCGGCGCCCAGAAGGTCTTGACGATGACGTGGAGGCCGACCAGGCCCATCGCGACCGGGCCGGTGCAGCCCGCGGTCGGCCCCTCGTAGATCAGGGCCTCGGTGGTCAGGTAGCGGCTCGGGTCGTCGACCGGCTTGCAGCCGGGCGAGGTGCACAGCCGCTTCCACGCCGACTTGACCTCGATCGAGTTGCGCGGGTCGGCCGCGGTCCACGGGAAGTCGACGGCGAACCCGGCCGGGCCGCCGGGGGTGAGCTTCGGGGTCGCGGCCAGGCCGTTGGCGACGATGTAGTCGTACTCGACTTCGTTGACCAGGACCTCGTACCAGACCAGCTCGCCGTTGCGGTCGTGGAGCGTCCCGAACGTGCCGGCGAACGCCTGGCCGGTCTCGTTGACGACGTCGCGCGCCTTCGAGCCCATGGTGACGATCATCCGGCCGGACGCGGCGTCGCAGCCCGGCGCGTCGGGCGGCGGCGGGGCGTCGAACGGCGGCGGCTGCCAGCCGACGTCGCCGGGCTGGAAGAGGGCGTAGACCGGCAGGTAGGTCTGCCACACGGTCGGACCGCCCTTGCCGTCGAGGATGCTGCGCCGGGCGTCGGGCTGACCGCGCCGCGCGGGGTCGGCGGGCCAGTTGAGGGCGACGAAGGTGCGCCAGGAGAAGCAGTCGAACATCGCGTCGGCGCCGGCGCCGCCCTGGCGGCCGAGCGCGACCGCGAGCGGGTTGGCCGGCACGTCGGCGGGGGCCACCGGGCTGAGGCCGAGGTCGCACGCCGGCGCGCTCGCCGGGATCGCCTTCGGCGGCGGCCCGGGCGGCACGGTGAGCGGGTTCAGCTCGGCGTCGAGGATGCGCAGGTAGTCGGTGTCGAACGCCGGCGCGTGGCAGTCGATGCAGAAGCTGCCGGTGCCGGTGTTGACGTTGAGGTTGAGGAACTTGCCGAGCGCGCTGGTGTCGCAGCTCGTCGGCTGGTTCTCGACGACCTTGTAGAAGGCGTAGAACCAGCCGCCGCCGAGGCACCCGGTTGCGGGGTCGCCGTTGTAGGGCGGCAGGTGGGGCGTGGCGCAGAAGCCGGCATAGGGCGGCGTCGCCGCCGCCGGCACCGGGGCGCCGGGGCCGGGCTTGTACATCACCGTCAGCACCTCGAGAGTCGATTGATCGGGCTCGATCGTCATCGCCTTCGGACCCGAGCGGTAGTTCTCCTTGACGATGATCGAGCCCGCCGGCAGTTCGAGCGGCAGGGGGTGGCCCTTCTCGAGCGCCTCCTTCAGGAACGGGTAGGCCTGGCCGGGATCGGCGTAGGCGGTCGTCCAGCGCCCATGCACCGGGAGGCCGAGCCGGCGCATCGCCTCGGTGCCCGGAAAGAGCGGCCAGCTCCGGTAGGCCGGCTCGCCATTCTCCTGCGGCGCCGCGATCTGCTCGAACACGGCGTCGTAGAGCGCGGGGTTGGAGGTCTCGACCGCGCAGGGGCCGGCGGCCGGCTGGGGCTCCGGGCTCGGGGCGCAGGCGGGGACGGTGAGCGCGGTGAGCGCGATGGCGGCGGTGAGCACCGCGGCGGTCCACTTCGGCACGGGACACCTCCTCCGGTTGCGACCCACGCCGAACGAGACGACGGCGGGTGAGCCCCCGTTCTCGCCCATGGGGTCCGTTTGCGGTTGCCGTAAGGATGTTGCTCGAATCTTCGCACGCATTTCGCCTCCGCGCTCGCCCAATCCCCGTCGTGGTATCCTCTAAGGATCTGCGAAAGGAGCGGGCCACCGATGGCCGATCTCCCGAAGGTCCGCGTGATGATCTCGAGCCGGTCGCTGAGCCCGGTCTTCGCGTCCCGGGTCCCTCTCACGGAGGTTCGGCTCCGTCTGCTGGCCCTGCTCGAGGGACTGCGCTGGCACCGGCCCGCGAGGGCCGGTGAGGCGCCTCCGATCGAGCACGATCACGGCCTCCTGGAGGTCTGGATCCATGAGAGCGACCCGGGGGAACCAGGCGACCGGAACACGTTCGAGGTCTCGCTGCGCGAGATCCGCCGCGCCGACGTCGTCCTCGTCCTCTACACCGGCGAGGCGGGGTCGGCCGCGCACGGGCGCGAGATCGGGATCTGCCACGCCGAGCTGCAGGAGGCTCTCAGCCGCCGGGGCGACGTCGTGTCGATGATCGGGCTCGCGCCGATCAAGGCGGCGACCGAGGAACGCGACCGCCGTTTCCAGCGCTTCGTCGAGGAGGCGAGCATGTTTCGTCGCTCAGCCGGGGACGAAGACGAGCTGCAGCGGCTGGTCCTCGAGCTGCTCCACGAGCGGATCGCCGAGCTGGTGAACCGCGGCGCCCGGGGCGGCCGTCGCCGGGACCGCGGACAGGCGCTGAACTGGGAGCGCCTGGACCTCGCGGAGCGTCGGCGGGCGATGCGCAGCGCCCTGGCCGCCGAACTCGGCATCGACGACGTGGGAAGCGACGCCCTGGTCGACCGGGTGGCGCTCGGCGGCCAAACCTTCACGGTGCGCCTCGACGCGATCCCGGGCTCGCTGGCCGTCGCCGCGGCCCGCGAGCTGGTCGGCCAGCCGTTCCTCCGCGATCATCTCTTCGCCGAGCGGCTGTCCGAGGACGCGCCGGGCATGGTGCACGTCGTCGCCTGCCACCGCGGCGCCACCGCGAGCCAGGCCAGCAAGATCGTCGGCACGCCCGACGCGATCACCGTCCAGAGCGACTTCGGGGTCTACGCCGCCGATCACGTCCAGAAGATCCAGCTCGTCTTCCTCGCCAACTGCGCCGACGACGGCGCGACCGGGATCGCCGTGCGACGTCTCAACGAGTGGCTGCGGCAGACCGGCGAAATCGCGCTGGTGCGGCGGCGGGCCCTCGCTCGGGTGAACATCCTGCGCGCCATCGCCGCGGAGACCGAACAGGCCGAGTAGGCGCCCGTTCCGGCCGCCCGACGGACGCCGGCGCGCCCGAGCGTCAACCGGCGAGCGCCCGGAACGGGTTGACGACCTCGACCGCGGCGATCACCTGGCCGTCGTTGAGATCTTCGGTATAGATCCGGGTCGGTCCGAGACGGGCGGCGGCGACCACGATCAGCGCGTCCACCGCCGCCGCCTCCCTACTCGAGCCCCGGGATGCGGCCGGCGGGGTCGACCGGGTGGCCGTCGAGGCGCACCTCGAGGTGGAGATGCGGCCCGGTGACCCAGCCGGACGAGCCGACCGCGCCGATCACCTTGCCGCTCTCGACCCGGTCGCCCTCAGCGACCGCGATCGAGCCCAGATGGGCATACAGGGTCTCGAGGCCGCCGCCGTGGTCGAGCACCACCGTCCGGCCCAACCGGCCGTCCGCGCCGTAGCGCTCCGCCGCAACCGCCACCCGCGCCGCAGCGGGGGCGTGGATCGGAGTGCCCGCGGGCGCCGCCAGGTCCAGCCCCTCGTGCGGCCGGCGCTGGCCGTCCTTGGGATCCCGCCGGGCGCCGAAGCCGCTGGTCACCCGCGCCTCCGGCAGCGGGCTCGCCAGCTCGGGCGCGGGCGCGGGCGTGGCGTCGGGATCCGCCGCCGGCGGGGCCGGAGGAGCGGGAGCCG
>CAZNIX010000132.1:0-10688 GCA_964573125.1 uncultured Thermoanaerobaculia bacterium | reverse complement strand
CTTTCGCCGCCGCGCTCGCCGGCGGCGGCTCGCTCGCCGCCGGCCTGCCGCCGCTCGCCGGGCTGCCCGAGCCGCCCGCGCTCGACCCCTGGCTCGGGCTCGCGGTCGGTCTCCTGCTCGTGCTGCTCAACGGCTTCTTCGTCGCCGCCGAGTTCGCGCTGGTCAAGGTGCGGCCGACCCAGCTCGACCCGCACGTCGCCGCCGGCTCGCGCCCGGGCAAGGTGGCGCGGCACATGGTCAGCCACCTCGACGCCTACCTCTCGGCGACCCAGCTCGGCATCACGCTCGCGAGCCTCGCCCTGGGCTGGATCGGCGAGCCGGCGTTCGCCTGGCTGATCGAGCCGCTGGTCATGCGGCTGCCGTTCGCCTCGCCGGCGCTCCTCCACTCGCTGGCGCTCACCTTCGCGTTCGCGGTCATCACCGTGCTCCACATCGTGCTCGGCGAGCTGGCGCCCAAGTCGCTCGCCATCCGCAAGCCCGAGCGCTCGAGCCTCGCGATCGCGATTCCGCTCTACGTCTTCTACAAGGCGACCTACCCGGCGATCTGGCTGCTCAACCACGCCGCCAACGCGCTGCTCAAGCTGTTCGGCGTCCAGCCGGTGAGCGAGGCCGAGCTGGCCCACGACGAGGAGGAGCTGCGGCGCCTGCTCGCCTCGGCGGGGGCCGAGACCCTGACCAGCCACAAACGCGAGCTGCTGGCCAACGTCTTCGCCCTCTCCGAACGCCTGGCGCGGCAGGTGATGGTGCCGCGCGCCGACGTCGTCTATCTGTCGACCGAGAAGAGCGTCGAGGACAACCTCGCGATCGCGCGCGCCAGCGGCCACACCCGCTTCCCGCTGTGCGCGGGCGACCTCGACCACGTCACCGGCCTGATCCACATCAAGGACCTGTTCCGCAACGCCAAGCCGCCGGCGTCGCTCGCCGACGTGGCGCGCCCGATCTCGTTCGTCCCCGAGACGCTCACCCTCGACCGCCTGCTGCGCCGGATGCGCGCCGAGCGCCTGCACATGGCGGCGGTGCTCGACGAGTACGGCGGGGTCTCCGGCATCGTCACGCTCGAGCACGTGATCGAGGAGATCGTCGGCCCGATCCAGGACGAGTTCGACGCCGAGCGCCCCGAGATCGTCCCCCAGCCCGACGGCAGCTACGCGGTCTCCGGCGGCATGCTGGTCGACGAGCTGGAGGAGGCGCTGGGCGTCGAGTTCAGCGAGCGCGACGAGGACACCGTCGGCGGCGTCGTCCTCAGCGAGCTCGGCCGCCGCCCCGCCTTGGGCGACCTCGTGACCCTCGGCCCGCTCGAGATCGAGGTCATGGAAGTCCAGGACAACCGCGTGCGGCGGGTGCGGGTGACCGTGCGCCAGCCGGTGGCGGAGGGGGTGGGGCGGGAGGGGTAGCGCCCGGCGCCGGCGGGGGTAGCTGGGGCGCCGGTGAGGCGATCAGCCACGGCGCCGGACGATCCACACGGCTGCGCCCGCAAGCGAGACCGCGAGCGCGAGCAGCGCCAGCGGCGAGAGAGTCGGGATCGTGAGCGGCGCGCCCGCGGCGCACGGCCCGCCGGTCGGCGGCGGAGCCACGGCGAGACCGGACGCAGCGAGGAGATCGCCCGCGTGAATGATCTCGCCGGTCGCGAGGTCCACGCGAACCACGATGTCGAAGATTCCCGAGATCGGAAGCGCATAGAGGATCCACAGCCCCCCGTCCGGATCGACGCCCATGTCATCGACCGGCCAGGCGGTCGGCAGCAGAAGCGAGGCCCCGCCGCTCAGCGGGTCGATCGCGTGGATCCCCGTGAGGCCTCCGGAGAGCAGCCGATCTCCACACGCCGCCAGGCCGTCGAAGGCAAACGCGATGCCGGCGATCTCCACCGGCTCGCCGACCGCGCCGCCGGTGGGATCGACGGCGAAGATCACAGCGCGGTGGTCGCCCGCCGCGTCCTCGTACCTGCCCATCGCCCAGAGGCCGCCGGCCGAGTCGCCGGCGAAGCCTTCGAGATCGAACTGCGCGAGGTCGGGGTCGAGATCGGCCACCACCTCCCCCGCCCCGGTGACCAGATCGAACGACACCAGCCGTAGCGAGTCGGCGCTCGAGCTGGCGAGCCCGTAGAGCGTACCGTCGGCGTGAAAGGTCAAGTGAGTCGCGAAGACGCCGCCCGTCGGACCGACGGCCTCGACCTCGAAGGTCGCGAGATCAACCCTGTAGAGGTCACCGCTCAGCGTGTAGCCGATCGGATCGGCGGCGGCGACCGGCGCGAGGAGCGCCAGCGCGGCGACAGCGACGGCGGCCGCACGGTCTCGAGGTATACAGCCGGAATGAGAAACGAGCATGTCCATGCTTTATTAGCATATTCGCTCGGCTACGTCAAGTCCAATGCCTGCCGAGGTCCGAATCGAGTAAGCGACTGCTGGGCTCGGGCTCGGGGAAATCAGGGCGGCGAACGAGGCAGCCCTGCCCCTGCCTCCTTCCGAGTGACCTACGCTTCGTTAACGCACCCAGGGCATGCCAACCAGGTGTCGCTAGAAAAGATCGATGCCGAAGCGGAGGCCGGAGGCGCGCAGGTAGTCCTCTTCGATCTCCATCGCCAACCACGCCCGCCCCTGATCCTCGGCCACGCGCCCGGTCGTGTTGCTGCCCGCGAAGGGGTCGAGCACCGGCTCGCCCGGCTCGGTGAGGAGCTGGATGAAGAACTCGGGGAGCGCGGCCGGGAAGCGGGCGGGGTGGACCTTGACGCTGTGCTCCCGGCAGGCCTTGATGTACTCCGAGTTGCTCTCGTTGTTGCCGCGCTCGATCAGGTTCGACGGGATCGAGCCGCCGTGGTCGCGATTGAACTTCGGCGTGATGTTGTGGCCGCTGGGCCGCTTCTTCGCGCGGTACCCGCGCCGGAGCAGGCGCTCCATGTCGTCGCTGTAGGGCACCAGCACGGCCCGGTTGTCGGCCGCCGGCCAGGGCGACGGCGACAGCCACCAGACGTACTCCACCGAGTCCTTGATCCGGATCCGCCGGACGTTGACCCACTCGGCCGGCGCCGGCAGCTTCGCGGGGTTGTACCAGAAGCACTCCTGGGCGAGATGAAAGCCCAGCTCGTCGCACAGCCGGATCAGGAGCTTGAAGTGATAGAGCGACCGGGTCGGTTCGCCGGGGTTGTAGCTGCCGCCGAGGTTGAGGACGAAGCTCCCGTCGGCGAGGAGGACCCGCTTGATCTCCCGTGCATAGGCGACGAACCAGTCGACGTAGTCGGCCTTGTCGACGTTGCCGTACTCCTTCTTGAAATGGAGGGCGTACGGGGGCGAGGTGACGACGAGCTTCACCGACGCGCTGGGCAGCGCGCTCATCAGCGCCAGCGAGTCCCCGGCATACGCCGCGCCGAGGTCCGTCGAGTAGAGCGGTCTCGACGAGCCCAGGAGGCTGGACGGATGGCTCGCGAGCTCCGGGTCGAGGAGGGACCGTTGGGCTCGGCTCGGTGGCGTCATGGTCGCTGAGGCGGCGCGATGATCGGCGTCATCGTACCGGAGAAACGGACGTTCGACCCGCCCCTCCCGCCACGGTTCTCTCCGGCGTCGACTTACGCCTTGTTCGCGTGCTCAGGGTACGCCATCTCCGGAACGGCGGTCAACGCCTCGGACGTCCGCCGAGGACGGCGACGCCGCCCCAGGGCGCGCGAGGAACCGAGCGGATCGCCGGGATGACGTTCGTCAGCGGTCGAGCGCTGGAGCGTCAATCCCCCCGCCCCGACCGCTCACAGGCAGCGCCCGGCGCTGCAGCCGTTCAGGCACCAGAAGGTGGTCGTGGTCCAGTTGCTCGACGAGCTGCACCAGTACTCGCGCAGGTTGGTGCCGTTGAGGCAGGCGTCGTTGTAGACCGCGATGATCTGGCCGTAATAGAAGAACCAGAGCGTCCCGGCGATCGACGGGTTCTTGCCGTTGTCGTTCTCCTGGCAGTAGAACGGGCTGGGCTCCTCCTCGCAGCCCTCGGGCGGGCACTGCTGGGCGGCCGGAGTGGGCTCGGGCGGCGCGGTGTCGACCGCCGGCGGCTCGGCCGCGTCGACCGCGAGCGACTCGGCGGCCGCGGCGGAGTCGGGGGCGGGCGCCGGCAGCTCGGCGGCGAGCGCGGCGGCGGGGAGCGCGACGAGCGAACACGCGAGCACCAGCTTCGAGCAGCGGTTCATGGCAAGGACCTCCTGGCGAGGATGGAAGAGTGATCGGGACGTCGGACTCGGTCCATTCCCTCGGTGCGGCCTGAGCGCGCCGGCGGGACAGCTCGGCGGGCCGACCTCCCTCGTCGTCTCGCGCCTCACCGCGCCGCCGCCGGCGGAGGTGCAGGAGCTGGTCGAGGCGATCCGGGTGCCGCGGGCGGCGGGCGATCGCTGAGCGTCAGGCGCGGCGACGGGCGATCCAGAGCGCGGCCACGGCGAGCGTGACCGCGAGCGCGACCAGCGCCAGCGGAGAGAGCGTCGGAATCGAGAGGGGGGCGGACCCGCCGCAAAATCCACCGGTCTGCGCAGGGATCGCGAGGCCGACGATGTCGGGGCGTTGTCCGACGAAGGTCACCTCCCCGGTCGTCAGGTCCAGGCGGCGGAGCTGCATGGCGAAGAACCCTTCGATTGGCAACAGCGAGAAGATCCACAGCGCGCCGTCCGGTCCGACGTCCATGTCCGCGGGGTGCGGGGCGCCTGGAAACAGGACGGAGGTCTCGCCGCTGACCGGATCGATCGCCACGAGCCCCGTCTCGAAGGCGGTGGACAACAGGAGATCGCCGCACGCCGCCAGCCCGAAGAACCCGGAGAAGGGATCGAGGTCGAGGACCTCGACCGGCGCGCCGGCGATCCCGCCGGCGGGGTCGATGGCGACGATCACCAGGCGGACTTCGCCGCCGGCGTCGAACTGGGCGCCCGAGGCCCAGAGGTTGCCGCGGGCGTCGCCGGCGAAACCGGTCAGCACGAAGCCGAATCCGGTGTCGAAGTCGGCGACCACGCTGCCCACCCCGGTGTCCAGATCGAACGACACCAGCCGCAGCGTGTTCCCGCCGAGATGCGCGACGCCGTAGAGCGTGCCATTGGCGTGGAAAGCGAGGAACTCCGCGGAGACGCCGCCCGGATCGCCGATCGGGGCGACCTCGAGGGTGGCGAGATCGATGCGTTGGAGCTGCGCGGTGCCCGGACCGATGCCCTGGGTGTAGCCGATCGGGTCGGCGGCGGCTCCCGAAGCGACCAGCCCCAGCGTGGCGGCCATCGAAGCGGCCGCCAGGGACCGCCGCGCGAATCCGCGATGCCGTATGACCATGTTATGCGTGTATAGCATAGTCCTTCCCGGGTGTCAAAGTCCCGACGACCCGCCTCACGCCAGAAAGTACGTGATCTCCCCCGCCGCCGCCTCCTCGCCGCCGACCCGAGCGGTGGCGCGGACGCGGGCGAAGGGCTTGACCGCGGCGGTCTTGACCGCCTCGATCACGACCTGATCGCCGGGGACGACGGCGCGCTTGAACTCCACCCGGTCGAGGGCGGCGAGGTAGCCGCCGCCCGTGCCGCCGGCGAAGGGCGGGGCGTGGGCGAGGAGGACGCCGCCGACCTGGCTCATCGCCTCGAGCAGGAGGGCGGCGGGGAGCACCGGTCCGCCGGGGAAGTGGCCGGGGGCGCAGGGCTCGGCGACGGAGACGTTCTTGATCCCGACCGCGTGCTCGCTGTCGAGCTCGACGATGCGGTCGACGAGCAGGAGCGGGTAGCGGTGGCGGAGCAGGGCGGCGATCTCGCGCGGGCCGAGCTCCATCTCGTCGCCTTCCGTCGGGCCGCCGGCGCGGGGTGGGGCCGTTACCCGCGGACCTGCTCGACCACCCGCGCCACCGCCTCCTCGGGCGTCAGCGGCACGCGCTCGCGGTCGCGGCGGAGCGAGAACTCGACCTTGCCCTCGGCGAGCGACTTGGCGCCGACGGTGATCCGGAGCGGGATGCCGATCAGGTCGGCGTCGTTGAACTTGACCCCGGGGCGCTCGTCGCGGTCGTCGTAGAGGACCTCGACCCCCTCGGCGTCGAGGCGGCCGTAGAGGGCGTCGGCGGCGGCGCGGACGGCCTCGTCCTTGACCGGGTTGAGCGCGATCAAGAGGACCTCGAACGGCGCCAGCGGCAGCGGCCAGATGATGCCGTGCTCATCGTGGTTCTGCTCGATCGCGGCGGCGACCGTGCGGCCGATCCCGAGGCCGTAGCAGCCCATGATCATCGGCCGGTCGGCGCCGCTCTCGTCGGCGAAGACGCAGCTCATCGCCTCGCTGTACTTGGCGCCGAGTTTGAAGATGTGGCCGGTCTCGATGCCGCGGAAGAGCTCGAGCGCGCCGGCGCAGCGCGGGCAGGGATCGCCGCCGCCGACCTCGAGCAGGTCGGCGACCGCGTCCGGCTGGGCGTCGCGGCCCCAGCGCACGCCGACGAGATGGGCGTCGGCCTTGTTGGCGCCGGCGACGAAACCCTCGACCGCGGCCGCCGAGCGGTCGGCGAGGAGGCGCACCTCCTCGGGCAGGCCGACCGGGCCCGCGAAGCCGACCGGCGCGCCGGTCGCCGCGCGCACCCTCTCCTCGCCCGCGAGCGCGAGCGCCGGCGCGCCGAGGAAGTTGCCGAGCTTGACCTCGTTGACCGCGCGGTCGCCGCGCACCGCGACGGCGACGAGGCGCCCGTCGCCGGTCTCGTAGATCAGGGTCTTGACCAGCCGCTCGGGGCCGACGCCGAGGAGCGCGGTGACATCCTCGACGGTGTGGGCGCCCGGGGTCGAGACTTCCTCGGCCGGGCGCTCGGGCTCGGCCGGCGGCGGCGGGAGACCCGAGGTCTCGGCCTTCTCGACGTTGGCGGCGTAGCCGCAGGAGGGGCAGCGCACGACCGCGCTCTCGCCGGTCGCGGCCACGACCATGAACTCGTGCGAGGAGGAGCCGCCGATCGCGCCGGTGTCGGCCTCGACCACCGTGTAGTCGAGGTCGCAGGCCTCGAAGATCCGGCGGTAGGCACCGTGCATGTCCTGGTAGGCGATGTCGAGGCTCTCGGGGTCGGCGTGGAACGAGTAGGCGTCCTTCATCAGGAACTCGCGCCCGCGCATGAGGCCGAAGCGGGGGCGGATCTCGTCGCGGAACTTGGTCTGGATCTGGTAGAGGTTGATCGGGAGCTGGCGGTAGCTGCGCACGTCGCGCCGCACGGTGTCGGTGACCACCTCTTCGTGGGTGGGTCCGAAGCAGAAGTCGCGCTCGTGGCGGTCCTTGAAGCGCAGGAGCTCCTTGCCGTACTGCTTCCAGCGGCTCGACTCCTGCCACAGCTCGGCCGGCTGCACCGCCGGCATCGCGAGCTCGACCGCGCCGGCGGCGTCCATCTCGCGGCGGACGATCGCCATCATCTTGCGCAGGCTCCGCCAGCCGAGCGGCAGGTAGGTGTAGATGCCGGCCGCGACCTTGCGGATCATGCCGGCGCGGACCATGAGCTGGTGGCTGACGACCTCGGCGTCGGCGGGCAGCTCGCGGGTGGTGTGGAGGTAGAAGCGGCTCCAGCGCATGCGTCAGCGTCCTCCCCGGCTGCGGATGCGGTCGTGGAGGCGGGTCGAGTCCTTCATGCACTGGAGCATGGTGCGCCCGAGCCCGCCGGCGGCCTCCTCGAGCCCGTGCGCGCGCTCGAGCGCGGAGCGCGCGCGCTCCTCCTCGCCGGCGGCCAGGAGCGCCATCCCGAGGTGGGTGTAGGTCGCGGCCGAGGGCGCCAGCTCGGCGGCGCGGTCGAGGCAGCCGACCGCGCGCTGGAACTCGCTCCGCTTGTAGTGCACCCAGCCGAGGGCGGCGAGCGGGAACCCCTTCAGCTCCTCGGGCGCCAGCTCGACCGCGCGGCGGGCGTAGTCGAGGGCGCCGTCGAGGTCCTCCTCCATCTCGGCCAGGTTGCACGCCATCTCGTAGCAGGCGAGGGTCTGGCCGAACGGGGTGGCGCTGTCGTCGAGCAGGCGGCGGCCGACGGTGTTGCCCTCGCGCAGCCGCCCCTGGCCGCGCAGCGCCTCGATCAGCGCCGCGCCGGCGGTGGCGCGCAGCATCTCCCCCGGCTCCTGGGCGAGCACCTTGCGCGCCATCGCCTCGACCTCGGCGCCGCGGTCGAGCTGGAGCGCGACCAGCGCGCACGAGATCAGGAGCGTCGGATGGTCGGGGGCGAGCGCGAGCGCTCGCCGGTAGCTCTCGAACGCGCGCTGCGGCTGGCCGGCGGCGAGCGCCTGCTCGGCGCGCGCGACCTGCGCCGCGGCGGCGCCGTCGACCACCGGCAAGGGCGAGCCGGCCGGCCCCGAGAGGTAGCGCACCAGGTCCTGGTAGCGCAGCCGCTTGGGGTTGAGCCGCTGGGCCTCGCGGAACGCCGCGAGCGCCTTTTTGTGCCAGCGGCGGTCGAGGTAGGCGAGGCCGAGCAGGTGGTGCGCCTCCTCGAACGTCGGGTCGAGCCGCACCGCCTCGCGCAGGCGGCGGATCGCCGGCTGGAGCCGCCCCATCTCGTGGCAGGCGCGGCCGAGCAGGTAGAGCGCCTGCGGCACCGCCTCGGCCGCGACCGCGCGCTCGAGGTAGACCACCGCGCGCGCCAGGTCGCCGCGCGCCGAGTAGACCGCGCCGAGGCTGAAGTTGGGCAGGAAGGCCTCGGGGTAGACCGCGACCGCGCGCTTGAGCAGCGCTTCGGCGCGCTCGTCGGCGCCGCCCTCGTGCTCGAGGACGCCGCTGTAGACCAGCCCTTCGTAGTGGTCGGGCTTGGCTTCGAGCACGCGCGCGAAGTAGACGAGCGCCGCGGCGCCGTCGCCCTCGTTGAAGCGGGTCTCGCCGAGGAACCAGGCCAGCTCGTGGTTGCCGCGGTCGAGCCGGTGCGCGGCCTCGAGCGCGGCCAGCGCGCGCTCGACCTCGAAGCCGGCGAGCGCGTGGTCGGCGTCGTCGAGGTGAGCGACGAACTCGCGCCGGCGGTCGCCGCGGTAGAGCGCCGCCACCCGCTCCTTGACCGCGAGGAAGCGCTCGCGCTGCTCGAGCGCCCGGAGCTGGTAGCCCATCTTCGACTCCCAGCGCTCGCTCCACTCGTCCCGACCGACCGCGCCCTTCTCGGCGAGCAGCTCCTGGAGCGCCGCGAGCCCGGTCTGGTTGACCAGGATCGTGCGCTCCTGCTTGTGCAGCGCGCCGTAGAGCTGGCGGAGCGATTCGGTGGTCCGCTTGAGCGCCTCCTCGAGGATCGAGATGCGCTCGAGCAGGTGCTCGTCGAACGAGAAGTTGTCGTCGCCCTCGGCCTCGAACTCCTCCTCGCTCTCCTGGGCGAACGGCCCGGAGAGCACCAGGAGCTTGTGATGGCAGTGGGCGCAGTACTCCCGGTCGTCGGGGTTGCGCGCGCCGCAGGTCTGGCACAGCACGGTGCCGCGCGGCTCGCCGGTGGTGCGCTCCATCACGGCCGGCTCAGGCGCCCGCGTAGACGTAGAAGCCGCGGCCGCTCTTGCGCCCGAGGCGGCCGGCGTCGACCATCTTGACCAGCAGCGGGGACGGGCGGTAGCGCGGGTCGCCGAAGCCGTCGTGGAGCACGCGCAGGATGTCGAGGCAGACGTCGAGGCCGATCAGG
The DNA here is from genome assembly GCA_964573125.1 of uncultured Thermoanaerobaculia bacterium. Classification (GTDB taxonomy): domain Bacteria; phylum Acidobacteriota; class Thermoanaerobaculia; order Multivoradales; family JBCCEF01; genus CAVSQV01. The sequence goes on along the minus strand of CAZNIX010000132.1, from coordinate 1,121 downwards.
TCGGCGAGCGCGAGCGGCCCCATCGGGTGGTTCATGCCCAGCTTCATCACCGCGTCGACCGCTTCCGGGCTGCCGACCCCCTCCCACACGCACCCGACCGCCTCGTTGATCATCGGCATCAGCACCCGGTTGGAGACGAAGCCCGGGGAGTCGTGGACCTCGACCGGGGTCTTGCCCATCCGGCGCGCGGCCGCCTCGACCGCGTCGTAGGTCGCCTGGTCGGTCGCGAGGCCGCGGATCAGCTCGACCAGCGCCATCAGGGGGACCGGGTTCATGAAGTGCATGCCGATCACCTTTTCGGGCCGTTCGGTGGCGGCGGCGAGCTTGGTGATCGAGATCGAGCTGGTGTTGGAGGCGAGGACCGTCGCCGGCGGGCACAGGCGGTCGAGGTCGGCGAAGATCTGGCGCTTGACCGAGACCTTCTCGACCGCCGCCTCGACGATCAGGTCGGCCTCGGCCAGCTCCGACAGCTCCGAGCCGGTGGCGACCAGCCGGCGCGCCGTCTCGGCCTCGGCGCGCTCGATCCGGCCCTTGTCGACCAGCTTGGCAAGGCTCTTTTCGATCGCCGCGAGGCCGCGCTCGAGCGCCTCCGGGGCGACGTCGACGAGGATCACCCGGTGACCGCTCTGCGCCGCCACCTGGGCGATGCCGTGCCCCATGGTGCCGGCGCCGACCACCCCCACGGTCTCGATCCCCGCGCTCTCGCTCTCGGGCATGCCCTCGGTCCCTCCGCCGGAGCCGGACCGGACACTACCCCGGACCCCCGGCGCTCGACAAGCGCCGGCCTTTCGGCGTATACTGCGGCGGATTCTCGAGAGGCAGGCAGACCATCCGGCCGGGAGGGACAGCCGCCGGGGGGCGATCGGCGTGCTGCTGCTGGGTCCGGCCGTACCGGAAAGGGAATGAGGGAGGAACCCATGAACCGCCATCGTTCGATCGTGCTCGCTCTGGCGCTGGCCGCGCTGGCCGCGCTGGCCGCCGCCGCCCCGGCGTTCGCGCAGCCGGGCTGCAACCAGTACGACGACGGCGCGCTGCGCCCGCCGTCCGACCCCAACCCCGACGTCGCCTGCGGCGGCCCGGGCGAGGCGCCGCCCCCCGGCCCGCAGCTCGGCACCGGCTCG